>NZ_JBMDJC010000024.1:0-83946 GCF_057808995.1 Acidovorax sp. FG60 | reverse complement strand
CTTATAAAAACACAGCATCCAGGGTGCCACTGGAGCTAAGTGGATACCCCTTATAAATATACAGCCATTTGGTGCTGCGTGCTTGCCCTCCGCCCCCGCAAGCATGCGCGCGGCCTTGGCCCGGTTTACTCCTTGAACAGCTGCTCGATCAGCCCCCGCATCCACTGGTTGCCGGGGTCGCTTTCAAAGCGGCGGCTCCAGTGCAGCGACACTGTGAAGTCGCGCAGCGGCAGTGCGGGCTCGATCAGGGTGTAGCCACCGTCGGCCGCAAAAGTGCGTGCGATGTTGCGGGGCATGACCACGGCCAGGTCCGTGGCCCGCACGATGGCGGGCAGCACCATGAAGTGCTCGGTGGTCAGGCGGATGCGGTCCTGCAACTGTTGCATCTCCAGAATGCGCAGGGTGTCGGAGTGGGTGCGCACGGCCACAAACTCCAGCTGGTGCAGGGCGCTGAGCAGGACAGGGCCGCTGCGCCTGGTGGCGGCGAAGGGGTGGCCTGCGCGCAGCAGCACCACGTAGCGATCCTGGAGGAGTTGCACACGCTGCGTATCCTTCACCGTGGGCAAAAAGCCAAAGGCGAAGTCGATGGCACCGCTGTCCAGCCGCTGGGGGATCTCGTGGCGTGGCACGGGCAATGTCTCCAGCCGCACGCCGGGCGCCTGGCGCTGCAGCGCCACCATCAGGTCGGGCAGAAAGCGGCCCTCGCCAATATCGCTCATGTGGATGCGAAAGACCTTGCGCGACTGCAGAGGATCGAACAAGGCCGACTCGTTCAGGGCCTCTTCCAGCAGGCCCAGCGCGCTGCGCACGGCGTTGGCCAGCCGGTCGGCCTTGGGGGTGGGCTGCACGCCGCCGCCTGCGCGCACAAACAGCGGGTCTTTGATGAGCAGGCGCAGCCGCGTCAGCGCCTGGCTGGCAGCGGGCTGGGTCAGGTCCAGCAGGTCGGCGGCGCGGCTCACATTGCGTGTGCGGTAGACGGCATCGAACAGGCGCAGCAGGTTGAGGTCGATGTCTTTGATATGCATTGAGTGAATACCGATTAGTCATTTCATTGTATTGATGGATAGAGCAAGCCATCCGAAGATGCGGGGATGCCTTCAGAACAACCCCATCTCCCCACCGTGCGCGAGGCCGTGCTCGACCTGCTGCGCGGCTTTCACATCGATACCATCTTTGGCAACCCGGGCTCCACCGAGCTGCCACTGTTCCTCGACTTTCCCAGCGACTTCCGTTACATCCTGGGCCTGCAGGAATCGGTGGTGGTGGGCATGGCCGACGGCTATGCGCAGGCCACCCACAACGCCGCCTTTGTGAACCTGCACTCGGCGGCCGGCGTGGGGCACGCCATGGGCAATATCTTCACGGCACACAAGAACCGCACGCCCATGGTCATCACGGCCGGGCAGCAGGCGCGCTCCATCCTGCCGTTCGACCCCTTCCTGTTCTCGGGCCAGGCCACCGAGCTGCCCAAGCCCTACGTGAAGTGGAGCGTGGAGCCCGCGCGCGCCGAAGACGTGCCACTGGCCATCGCCCGCGCCTACTACATCGCCATGCAGCAGCCGCGTGGGCCGGTGCTGGTGTCTATCCCCGCCGACGATTGGGACAAGCCTTGCGAGCCGCTGAAGGCGCGCACCGTGAGCACCGAAACGCGTCCCGAGCCCCGCGTGCTGCAGGCCATTGGCGATGCGCTGGATGCCGCGCGGCGCCCCGTCTTCGTGGTGGGTGCCGCCGTGGACCGCGACCGTGCCTGGGACGAGGTGGTGGCGCTGGCCGAGCGGCACAACGCTGCCGTGTGGATTGCGCCCATGTCCGGCCGCTGCGGCTTCCCGCAAGACCACCGCCTGTTTGCGGGTGTGCTGCCCGCCATGCGCGAGAAGATCGTGGCGCTGCTCGGCAGGCACGACCTGGTGTTTGCGCTGGGCGCCGCCGCCTTCACCTACCACGTGGAAGGCTTTGGCCCGCATGTGCCGCCGGGCGCGCAACTGGTGCAGCTGATTGAAGACCCCGGCACCGCCGCCTGGACGCCTGAAGGCACCTCGGCCGTGGGCGGCATCCGGCTCGGGGTGCTCGACCTGCTGGCGCGCCCCGCACCACCGCCACGCGCCTTGCCACAACCGCGCCCCGCACGCCCGCGTGTGGAGCCCACGGGGCCGCTGATGAGCGTGCCCTATGTGATGCAGACCCTGGCCGAGGTGCGCGATGCGGCCTCCATCGTGGTGGAAGAAGCGCCCAGCTCGCGCGCAGCCATGCACGCCTACCTGCCCATTGTGCAAAGCGAAACCTTCTACACCATGTGCAGCGGCGGCCTGGGCTATGGCATGCCTGCCGCCGTGGGCGTGGCTCTGGCCAAACCCGACAAGAAGGTGATCGGACTGCTGGGCGACGGCTCGGCGATGTATTCCATCCAGGCCCTGTGGAGCGCGGCGCAGCTGAAGCTGCCTATCACCTTCATCATCCTCAAGAACCGCCGCTACGCGGCGCTGCAGGAGTTTGCCCCCACCTTCGGCTTCCACGCAGGCGACAAGCTCGAAGGCACCGACCTGCCGGATCTCGACTTCCTCGCGCTCGCCCGTGGCCAGGGCTGCGAGGCCGTGCGTGTGAGCGACCCCGCCTTGCTGCACCAGGTGCTGCGCGATGCACTGGCCAGCCCGCGCGCCATCCTGGTTGAGGTGGACGTGGCCTGACAGGCCCTGCACAAACCGTTCTTCCCGGCTCACCCCATCACCACAACACACCAGACCCGGCGCACCCGGGCGCTCACCTTGACTGGAGACAACCATGCACATCGTTCACAACCCGCCCTCCCCAACCACCCGCCACCTGCTGCGCACGCTGGCATGCGCCGCTGCCAGCGTGCTGCTCAGCACCGCCGCCATGGCAGACACCTGGCCCAGCAAGCCGATCAAAGTCATCGTCAACTTCCCCGCCGGGGGCGCCGCCGACCAGATTGCGCGCGCCGTCACCCAGCCCCTGCAGGCCGTGCTGGGACAGCCGGTGGTGGTGGAAAACCGGGGCGGTGCGGGCGGCAACATCGGCGGGGAGGCCGTGGCCAAATCCCCGGCCGACGGCTATACCCTGCTCATGAGTTCGGGCGGCATGGTGTCGGTCAACCCGCACCTGTATCCCAAGATGCCTTTCGACCCCGTCAAGGACCTGACACCCGTGGCTGCTGCTGCACGGGTGCTGGTCTTCCTGGAGGTGCGCCCCACACTGCCGGTCAACACCATCCAGGAGTTCCTCGCGCACCTGAAGGCCAACCCCGGCAAGCTGAGCTTTGGCACGCCGGGCAACGGCAGCTCGCCCCACCTGGCGGCCGAGATGCTCAAGACCCAGGCCAATGTATTTGCGGTGCATGTGCCCTACCGGGGCGCGGCACCGGCCATGCAGGACCTGCTGGGTGGGCAGCTGGACTTCATGTTCGACCCGGGTATCGGCCTCTCGCATGTGAAAGCGGGCAAGCTCCGGCTGCTGGCCGTGGGCAGCGCCAAGCGCTCACCCCTCTTCCCGGACGTTCCCACACTGGACGAAGTGGGCCTGAAGGGCTTTGACGCAGACACCTGGTTTGGTTTTTATGCACCGGCGGGCACACCGCCCGACGTGGTCACGCGCCTGAACCGCGAGATCAACAAGGTGCTGGGCACACAGGCCGTCAAGGACCGCATCACGGCGCTGGGCGGGGTGCCCGCCCCCATGTCGCCCACCGACTTCAACGCACGGGCTTCCATCGACAGCGCACGGTTTGGCGCCCTGATCAAGGCGCGCAACATCCAGGGAGATTGACCGCGCGCGGCAGTGCGAGATTCGCGATGGTCTACAGTCCCGCGCTTTGTCACCACCTTAGAGGTACTGCCATGGCGCGCAAGCCCCAGATCATCCTGTCGTCGCTCGACGTTGACCGCATCGAAGCCCTGCTGGCCGCCATCCCGGCCAGTGTCTTCCCGGGCAAGGCGGACCTGCAAGCAGAGCTGGACCGGGCCGATGTGGTGCCGCCCGAGGACATCCCGCCCAACGTGGTGACCATGAACTCCACCGTGCAGTTCTCCATCCTGGAGACGGGCAAGGAGTTCTGCCTGACCCTGGTCTACCCGCGCGACGCGGATGGCACTGCGGACCGCATCTCGATCTTCGCGCCCGTGGGCAGCGCCCTGCTGGGCCTGGCGGTGGGCGATGAACTGGCCTGGCCCGGACCGGGCGGCAAGTCAATGACGGTGCGCGTGAAAGACATCCTGTACCAGCCTGAAAGTGCCGGCGAACTGCATCGTTGAATTCGGGACACCCCCTGAGGCGCTGCGCGCCTTCCCCTCGCTCTCACAGCGCTGCGCACTGCGGGCGGGGGGACGCCACCCTCGCTGCGGGGCGGCCCTTGCTTGGCTGCCCTGGCCTTTGAGCACGCCGGTTTCTGAGGCTATTGGGTAGCTGGAGCCCGCTGGAGCACTGCGCGCCTTCTATTCCCGGCGAGCCCTGCCTGGAGGGTGCAAGTGCCACGGATTGGGGTGGTGCAAAGCGCCATGAGCCGCGACAATGGCAGCCGCCATGACCACACCGCCCGCACCGCACACGCCAGACATCCCTCCATCGATTGACCAGTTCGACCCGGACTCGACGGTCGCATTCCAGCGGCGAATGGAGCGGGCTCCTGAATGGTTCTGCTCCTTCCTGGCGGGAAACAGCCGCGAAAAGAGCCGCCTCAAGCGCGAGATGGCAACCATGAAGGGCTCGGTGGTGTGGCTGGTGCAGCAGCGCCGCCAGGGCAACTGGGATGCCGCAGAGCGCGCCCACTTGCGGGATGTGATGCGGTCCGCCTCGTCCGTGAGTCCCTACCTGTTCATCTGGGTGATGCCGGGCTCGATGCTGATCCTGCCCTTCATGGCCTGGTTTCTGGACCGGCAGCGCAAGCGGCGCGAGCGCAAGCTACAGCGTTGAAGAGCTCTTCACGAGCCCTCATTCAGAACCCGTTGTTGGTAACAGCCACCAGCAGACCGGTGCCCACCAGCCCCGCCTGCCAGCGCAATGCGGTGGACCAGGTGGGCACATGCCGCTCTACCCGCAGGTAGAGCAGGCGCCCGGCGGCGAGGGACAGGACAAACGCCAGCAGCATGCCCAGCGCATTGGGCACCGGCGAAGCAGGCCACAAGTGGCTGACCACGGCATTGACCAGTAGGCACACGGCAAAGTGCACGAGGAAGATGGAGTAAGACATCTGCCCCACGCGAACCAGCGGCGCAAAACCGCCCCAGGCACGCAGACGTTCGGACCGCAACGCCACCACCAGGCACAGCGCCGTGACGAGCGCCACCACGATGCGGCCCCGGAAGTCCAGCGCCAGGGCCACACCGCCCAGCAGCACCATGGCGCTCAGCCACCCCACCTGGCTGGCTGCGCGCACAGCCCAGTACGCCAGCATGCCCAGGCCATAGGCACCCAGGAAGTAGATCGCCCACATGTCGAGCCCGGCCATGCGGTTGAAAACCCACAGCGACGCCGCCACACCTGCCACGATGAGCACCCGGGCCAAAACAGCCCCGTGCCGCTGGGCCCACACGCCCGGCAGGGCTCTGACGCCCGCCCAGAGCAGCACGCTCAATGCAAAAAGCTGGAAGTCGATGGCCACATACCAGACACCGGCAGACAGGGCATCTTCGTCCACGATGTCCTGCAGCAGCAAGGCATTGGCCAGCAATTGCGCCAAGGTGGGTTCTTCCGGAACAGAAGAGTGCTCCATCCAGGGGCGCACCAAGGCAGCCACCACCACCGTCAGCAACAACGCCACCGCGTAGGGAACCACCAGCCGTACAAAACGCTTGGCCACTGCATTGCCGGCATGGTCAAACCGCGCCACGCCCTGGGGCGCCAGGCTGGCTGCGGCAAGGTAGCCGCCCAGCACCAGAAACACCTGCACCGCCATGCGCCCATAGTCATACAGCCAGGCCATCAAGGCGGGGGCGAGAGGCTGGGCGATGTCCGACATCGGGCCATAAAAGGCCAGGTGGTGCCAGACGATGGTGATGCACGCCACGCCCTTGACCATATCGATCAGGGGCATGCGGGAAGGAGACGAAGACATGGCAGCGGGGAGGTATGGCATGTGCCGAGGCGGGGCCGCACCGGCAGACAAGAACCTCTATTGTCCCCCGCATCCAGCAGTTTGCGCAGCCCCAGAGCCTGCCGCGGTACCCCGCCTTCTGGGGATGCAATTTCCTGAATTTTCAGAAATTACTGAAATTTCAAAAAATCAAGCGCACAATACGTGCCTATATGACCTACGTCAACCATTTACCCCCTCTGAACCGCCAGTTCGTGGCCCACTTTGGCGAGATGGGCAGCCGCTGGGGCATCAACCGCACGGTCGGCCAGATGTATGCACTCATCTTCCTGTCTCCTCGCCCGCTCAATGCCGACGAGATTGCTGAAACGCTGGAGTTTTCGCGCTCCAACGTGAGCATGGGGCTCAAGGAGCTTCAGGCCTGGCGGCTGGTGAAACTGAGCCACCAGCCGGGCGACCGGCGCGAATACTTCGAGGCACCCAAGGACGTGTGGGAGATCTTCCGTGTGCTGGCCGAGGAACGCCGCCGCCGCGAGATCGAACCCACCTTGTCGATGCTGCGCATGGCGCTGCTCGAAGAGCCCTCCTCCGATGAAGAGCGCCACGCCCAGGAACGCATGCGCGAGATGCACGAACTGATCGACCGGCTCATGACATGGTTCGACGACGTGCAGCGCCTGGCGCCTGAAACAGCGATGCAGCTCATGGGCATGGGCACCGCCGTTACCCGGGTGCTCGAATTCAAGGACCGGCTGACCGGCAAGGGCAGTCACTCGCCAAAGAGCAATCCCTCAGGAGTTTGACGCCATGGACGCCTTCACGCTCTCGCGCATCCAGTTCGCGGCCAACATCAGCTTTCACATCCTGTTCCCCACCATCACGATTGCGCTGTGCTGGTTTCTGGTGTTCTTCCGCATGCGGCACACGGCCACGCGCGGCACACCGGCGGCGCTGGGCTGGGAGCAGGCCTACTACTTCTGGACCAAGGTGTTTGCGCTGACCTTTGCGCTGGGCGTGGTGTCGGGCATCACCATGAGTTTTCAGTTCGGCACGAACTGGCCGGGCTTCATGGAGCATGTGGGCAACATTGCCGGACCGCTGCTGGGCTATGAGGTGCTGACGGCGTTCTTCCTGGAGGCCACCTTCCTGGGCATCATGCTGTTTGGCCGGGGGCGCGTGTCCGAGCGCATGCACCTTGTCGCCACGCTCATGGTGGCTTTTGGCACCACGCTGTCGGCTTTCTGGATCTTGAGTTTGAACTCGTGGATGCAGACGCCCGTGGGCTACGAGATTATCGATGGCAAGTTCCACGCGGTGGACTGGCTGGCGATTGTGTTCAACCCGTCCTTCCCCTACCGACTGGGCCACAAGCTGCTGGCATCGGCCCTCACGGCAGGCTTTTTGATCGCCGGGGTGAGTGCCTGGCAGTTCATCAAGGGCACGGCCAACGAAGGCACGCGCAAGGCCCTGCGCACGGCCATCACCGCCGTGGCCGTCGTGATCCCGCTGCAGATCTTCATGGGCGACCTGCATGGTCTCAACACGCTGGAGCACCAGCCCGCCAAGATCGCCGCCATCGAGGGCATCTGGCACACCGAGAAGGGCGCGCCACTTACGCTGTTTGGCCTGCCCAACGAGAAGGAAGGTCGCACCGACTACGCCTTGCAGATCCCCAAGGCGGCCAGCCTGATCCTGGCGCACGATAGCGACGCCGAGCTGAAGGGGCTTAACGAATTCCCAGGCGCCCATCCGCCCGTGGCGCCCGTGTTCTGGGGGTTCCGCGTGATGGTGGGTGTGGGCCTGCTCATGCTGGCCGTGGCCTGGGTGGGTGCTTTTGTGCTGTATAGCCGCCGCAAGCAAGACCTGGCCACCCTGCCCCGGCCACTGCTCTACACGCTGGTGGGTATGGCGTTCTCAGGCTGGGTGGCCACGCTGGCCGGGTGGTACGTGACCGAAATCGGTCGCCAGCCTTACCTGGTCTATGGCCTTTTCAAGACCGCCGACGCCGTGGCCCCCCACGCGCCCGCCATGGTGGCCAGCACGCTGGCTGCCTATCTCATCGTCTATGGGCTGCTGCTGGTGGCCTATGTGGGCGTGATCAAGTACATGGCCGAACACCCAGCCATGCCCACACCGGCGGCGTCCCATCCCGCGCCAGCCCCTCGCGCCGTTTAAGGAGGCCTCCATGGACGCACTGAACTGGGCCACCGCCCTGCCCCTGATCTTCATGGCCGTAATGGGCCTGGCCCTGCTGGCCTATGTGATCCTCGACGGCTACGACCTGGGCGTGGGCATCCTCCTGCCCTTTGCCACCGATGCGGAGAAGGACGTGATGGTGTCCAGCATCGGCCCTTTCTGGGACGCCAACGAGACCTGGCTGGTGTTGGGCGTGGGGGTGCTGCTCATCTGTTTTCCGACCGCGCACGGCGTGGTGCTGTCGGCCCTGTACCTGCCGGTGGCCGTGATGCTGGTGGGCCTGATACTGCGCGGCGTGGCTTTCGACTTTCGCGTGAAGGCCCGCGACTCGCACAAGACCACATGGAACCGCCTGTTTGCGGCCGGCTCACTGGCGACCACCCTGGCCCAGGGCTGGATGCTGGGGGCCTACATCACCGGCTTTCAGAACGACACCTGGGGCCTGCTGTTTTCCGCAGGCATTGCCATCACCCTGCCTGCGGCCTACGCGATGCTGGGCGCGGGCTGGCTCCTCATGAAGACCGATGGCGATCTTCAGCGCAAGGCCGCCCGCTGGGGCCAGGGTGCGCTGTGGCCCATGGGGTTTGCGCTCATGGGGATTTCGCTGGCCACGCCGCTGGTCAGCCCGACGGTGTTTGCCAAGTGGTTTGTACTGCCCGAGCTGTTTGCGCTGCTGCCCATCCCGCTGGCCTGTGTGGCAGCCTTCTTTGCCATCCGCCATGTGCTGGCCACGCCGCGCGTGGTGCAGGCCGGCTACGGCTGGATCGTGTTCGGGGCCACCGTGCTGATCTTTGTGCTGGCCTTCCTGGGGCTGGCCTACAGCATCTATCCCTACATCGTGATCGACCGCCTCACAGTGTGGCAGGCCGCCAGCGCCAAGGAATCGCTGGTGGTGATCGGCATCGGCGTGGCCATCACGCTGCCAGCGATCATTGCCTACACCATCTTCATGTACCGGGTGTTCTGGGGCAAGGCGCGGGAGCTGACATACGGGTTGTGAAACCTCCGCTCAATACCGCAGACTCCCTTCCGCGTCCACTATGGCCAGTTCCACATAAGTCGAGCCGTTGTGGCTCTTGGGCGAGTATTTGACGTTAAAGCGCCCAAAGGATATTTCACCGGCATCCTCCATCGTCTTGATGAAAGACTCCGTGGTCAGGTTGCGCCCCGTGCGGCGCAACCCCTCCACCAGCAGCCGGGCATGCACGAATCCCTCGAACTGCGAAGCCGAAGGCCGGGCGCTGGGGGACTTGGCGCGCAGCAGGGCCAGGTATTCGGCCACCACGGGCACCGTGGTGCTGCGCAGCGACGGCATGATCTGCGCGAGGATGATGCCGCGCGCCCTTTCTTTAAGTTCGCGGTGGATCACGTCCATGCTGGCTACAGAGAACCCGTAGTACGCGGGCCGCGCCGCTGTCGATTGCACGGCCTTGATGTAGCTGGTGAACGTGGTTCCTGCGGTTGCAACGATCACGGCCTGGGGCTGTGCCTTTTCGGTGGCCTGCGCCGCAGCAGCGAAGTCCGGCTGTTTGGGATCTACCTTGATCTCCGCCACGAAGGCCAGTTTTTCCTCATCGGAGGCTTTCTTGAGTTCGGCCAGCAAGGTTTTGCCCAGTCCGTCGTCCTGGTAGAACACGGCCACGCGGCTGATGCCCTGCTGGCGCAGCTGTGAGACGATTTTTGCAGCCTCGCTCGCATACCCTGCGCGCACATGAAAGACGTAGGGGTTGAGGGTTTCCCGAAACACCGAAGCGCCCGTGACCGGGCCAAACAGCAGGGTGCGGTGCTCCTTGATCAGGGGCAATATGGCGGCCGTCTGCGCCGTGCCGGTGCTGTTGTAGATCATGAAGACCTTGTCGGTATCCAGCAGCTGGCGCGTGTTCTCCACCGCTTTCTGGGGATCGAAGCCGTCGTCAAGTGTGGTGTATCGGATCATGCGGCCATGCACGCCGCCCTGCGCATTCACCGCGTCGAACATGAGCCGCGAGCCCTCGCCATACTGCGCAGTCTGTGGTCCGAGCGGCCCCGACAGCACCGCCGATGCGCCGAGACGGATTTCATCGGCGGTCACGCCCTCGTTGCGGGCATGGCCCAGGCCACCTGTGCACAAGGCAACCAGCAGCACCAGAAAAGAACGAAACATCACGCACCCACCTTGCAAAGAATGTGCTGACCGAGCAACCCAAGCACACGCACTTTGGTTATTGATCATCATCATTATCCGCAGCCACCAGAACCGGCTTATGGGGGTTTGCCCTTGCCTCGGGAGCGCCAGAAACAGCTTCGCCCGCAGTGCACACCAGGCGCACTGCGGGCGAATGAAGCCCTCTTGCCCAAGGCCACCACGCCCTGGGCAGCGGCGGCGGTGTGGAGCCCAAAAAACTCAACGCAGCATCAGAGCTTGAGGCGCGCGCGCGCAGCCTCGTACTCGCGGCGCAGCTTGCCCACCAGCTCGGCGGTGCTGGTCACGGCGTTGATGGCACCAATGCCCTGGCCGCAGCCCCAGATGTCTTTCCAGGCCTTCTTGGCATCGCCGCCAAAGTTCATCTTGCTGGGGTCGGACTCGGGCAGGTTGTCGGGGTCCATGCCCGCAGCGCGAATCGACGGAGCCAGGTAGTTGCCGTGCACGCCGGTGAACAGGTTGCTGTAGACGATGTCGTCGGAGTTGCCGTCCACGATGGCCTGCTTGTAGGCATCGCTGGCACGCGCTTCGTGCGTGGCGATGAAGGCCGAGCCGATGTAGCCAAAGTCTGCACCCATGGCCTGCGCGGCCAGCACTGCGTCGCCGCTGGCGATGGAACCACTCAGCGCTACGGGGCCGTCGAACCACTGGCGGATTTCCTGGATGAGCGCAAACGGGCTCTTCACACCCGCATGGCCGCCCGCACCGGCGGCCACGGCGATCAGGCCATCGGCGCCCTTTTCAATCGCCTTGTGGGCAAACTTGTTGTTGATGATGTCGTGCAGCACGATGCCACCCCAGGCATGCACGGCCTGGTTCACATCCTCGCGCGCGCCCAGGCTGGTGATGATGATCGGCACCTTGTACTTGGCGCACACCTGCATGTCGTGCTCCAGCCGGTCGTTGCTCTTGTGCACGATCTGGTTGATGGCAAAAGGCGCGGCCGGCTTGTCGGGGTTGGCCTTGTTGTAGGCAGCCAGCGTCTCCGTGATCTCGGCCAGCCATTCGTCGAGCAGCTCAGCGGGGCGGGCATTGAGCGCGGGCATGGAGCCCACCACACCCGCCTTGCACTGCTCAATGACGAGCTTGGGGTTGCTGATGATGAACAGCGGCGAGCCGATGACAGGCAGCGAGAGGTTTTGCAGCGCGGCGGGCAGTTTGGACATGGCAACAACTTCCTGAACAGGTTTTTGGATGAAATAGGGCTCTAGCGCTTATTCATCAAGCGCTAGCAGCTATCATTTGTATATCAATAAGCTGCCCGCTCTGCGGGCAGTCCGTCTCCTCACAACACGCTCAACCTTCAAAAGGCTTCCAGCGACAACTCGGTAACGCTGGCCGCGCCTTCCACAATGCTGTCGCGCAGGCCCGGGGCCTTCACCAGGATGTGATCAGCGTAGAACTGGGCCGTAGTGATTTTTGCGCGCATGAACGCTTCGTCCTGTCCCTTTTGCAACAGGTCCTGTGCCACCAGCAGGCTGCGCGCCAGCTGCCAGCCCGCCACCACATTGCCCGCCAGCATCAGGTAAGGCACGCTGCCCGCAAACACGGCGTTGGGCTGGGCCTTGGTGCCACCGGCCACAAAGTCAATCACATCGAGCAGCGCCTTGCGCGCCGCCGTGAGGCGCTTGGCCACTGCCAGCGCGGCGAGGGTGCCGCTGGCCAACAGATCGGCCTCGGTCTTCTCGATCTGTGCGGCGATGCCCTTGGCGGTCTGGCCGCCGTCACGCGCCGTCTTGCGGCCGACGAGGTCGTTGGCCTGGATGGCCGTGGTGCCTTCGTAGATGGTCAGGATCTTGGCGTCGCGGTAGTACTGCGCCGCGCCGGTTTCTTCGATGAAACCCATGCCACCATGCACCTGCACGCCCAGGCTGGTCACTTCCAGGCTGGTCTCGGTGCTGTAGCCCTTGACCAGCGGCACCATGAATTCATAGAACGCCTGGTTCTGCTTGCGCGTTTCCGCATCGGGGTGGTGGTGGGCAGCATCGAACGCTGCTGCGGCCACGGTGGCCATGGCACGGCAGCCTTCCACGGTGGCGCGCATCGTCATGAGCATGCGCTTCACATCGGGGTGGTGGATGATGGCGGCGCTGGCGTTGATGCTGCCGTCCACGGGGCGGCTCTGCACGCGGTCTTTGGCGTACTGCACAGCCTTCTGGTAGGCGCGCTCGGAGATCGCGATGCCCTGCATGCCCACGGCGTACCGGGCGGCATTCATCATGATGAACATATATTCAAGGCCGCGGTTCTCTTGACCGACGAGATAGCCCACCGCACCGCCATGATCTCCAAACTGCAGCACGGCGGTGGGCGATGCCTTGATGCCCAGCTTGTGCTCGATGCTCACGCAATGTGCATCGTTGCGCGCACCCAGCGTGCCATCCTTATTGACCATGAATTTGGGCACGACAAAAAGGCTGATTCCCTTGACGCCCTCGGGTGCGCCCTGCACGCGGGCCAGCACCAGGTGGATGATGTTCTCGGCCATGTCGTGCTCACCGTAGGTGATGAAGATCTTGGTGCCGAAAATTTTGTACGTCCCGTCGGGCTGGGGTTCGGCGCGCGTGCGCACCAGGGCCAGGTCCGAACCAGCCTGGGGTTCGGTCAGGTTCATGGTGCCGGTCCATTCGCCGGTGACCAGCTTTTCAAGGTACGTGGCCTTGAGCTCGTCACTGCCTGCGGTGAGCAGCGCCTCAATGGCGCCATCGGTCAGCAGCGGGCACAGCGCGAAGCTCATGTTGGCGCTGTTGGTCATCTCGATGCAGGCCGCGCCAATGGTCTTGGGCAGGCCCTGGCCGCCAAAGTCGGCCGGGTGCTGCAGACCTTGCCAGCCGCCTTCGCCATATTGGCGGAAGGCTTCCTTGAAACCGGGGGTGGTGGTGACCACGCCGGATTGAAAGCTCGATGGATTCTTGTCGCCTTCCCAGTTGAGCGGCGACAGCACCCCTTCATTGAACTTGGCGCACTCTTCCAGCACGGCAGCCGCCGTGTCCAGGCCGGCGTCTTCAAAGCCGGGAATCTGCGCAATCTGTTCAATGTTGGCCAGGTGCTCGATGGCGAACAGCATGTCCTTGACGGGGGCGGTGTAGCTCATGGGTGTCTCCGGGAAAGCAAAATTTCGTCAAAAAAAAGGCATCGCGAGCGATGCCTTTGTGCGCACAGGGGCGTTCTTACAGGGCCTTCACCAGCTCCGGCACGGCCGTGAACAGATCCGCTTCCAGCCCATAGTCGGCCACGCTGAAGATCGGTGCCTCAGGGTCCTTGTTGATCGCCACGATCACCTTGGAGTCCTTCATGCCCGCCAAGTGCTGGATGGCGCCCGAGATGCCCGCTGCGATGTACAGCTGCGGCGCCACGATCTTGCCGGTCTGGCCCACTTGCCAGTCGTTGGGGGCGTAGCCTGCGTCTACCGCCGCGCGGCTGGCACCCAAAGCGGCGCCCAGCTTGTCGGCCAGCGGGGTCATCACTTCGTCGAACTTTTCCTTGCTGCCGAGGGCTCGGCCACCGGAGACGATGATCTTGGCGGCCGTGAGTTCGGGGCGGTCGCTCTTGGCGATTTCGCTGCCCATGAAGCTGCTCTTGCCAGCGTCTGCGGTGGCTGCGGCGGTTTCAACGGCTGCGGAACCGCCCGTGGCGGCTGCGGCGTCAAAGCCCGTGGCGCGCACGGTGATGACCTTTACGCTGTCGGCGCTTTGCACGGTGGCAATGGCGTTGCCGGCGTAGATGGGGCGCTCGAAGGTGTCTGGGCTCACCACTTTGGTGATGTCGCTGACCTGCGCCACGTCCAGCTTGGCGGCCACGCGGGGGGCCACGTTGCGGCCGCTGGCGGTGGCGGGGAACAGGATGTGGCTGTAGCTGGAGGCGATGGCGAGCACTTGCGCGGCCACGTTCTCGGCCAGGCCGTGTTCCAGGCCAGGGGCGTCGGCGTGGATGACCTTGGCGACACCGGCGATCTGGGCGGCTGCGGCGGCGGCTGCACCGGCGTTGTGGCCGGCCACCAGCACGTGCACGTCGCCACCGCAGGCCACAGCGGCCGTCACGGTGTTCAGCGTGGCGCCCTTGATGGACGCGTTGTTGTGTTCAGCAATAACGAGTACCGACATTTAGATCACCTTCGCTTCGTTCTTGAGTTTCTCGACCAGAGCGGCCACGTCCGCCACCTTGATGCCAGCACCGCGCTTGGCGGGCTCGGTCACCTTGAGGGTCTTCAGGCGCGGAGCCACGTCCACGCCGAGGTCTTCGGGCTTGACGGTATCGAGCTGCTTTTTCTTGGCCTTCATGATGTTGGGCAAGGTGACGTAGCGGGGCTCGTTCAGGCGCAGGTCGGTGGTGATGACCGCTGGCAGCGACAGCTGCAGGGTTTCCAGGCCGCCGTCCACTTCACGCGTCACGCTGACCTTGTCGGCCGAGAGTTCTACCTTGTTGGCGAACGTGGCCTGGGGCAGGTCTGCCAGGGCCGCGAGCATCTGGCCGGTCTGGTTGGCGTCGTCGTCGATGGCTTGTTTGCCCAGGATGATGAGACCGGGCTGCTCTTTGTCCACCAGGGCCTTGAGGATCTTGGCAACGGCCAGGGGCTGCAGCTCGACGTCGGTTTCCACCAGGATGGCGCGGTCTGCACCGATGGCCATGGCGGTGCGCAGGGTTTCCTGGCACTGGGCCACGCCGCAGGAGACTGCGATGACTTCGGTCACCAGGCCTTTTTCTTTCAGGCGCACGGCCTCTTCAACGGCGATTTCGTCAAAGGGGTTCATGCTCATCTTCACGTTGGCGATGTCTACACCCGTGTTGTCCGATTTGACGCGGACCTTCACGTTGTAGTCCACCACGCGCTTGACAGGGACCAAGACCTTCATTGCTGCGGCTCCTAGAGTTGGTTGAATTGACGTTTACGTAAACTGGAACATTCTATGCGGCACTGCAACGAAAGCGCTACGGGCCCAGCACACAGATCACACGATTAGAAAAAAGAACGATCGTGCTTTTTGTGGATTATAGGCGAGTGGGCGCAGCACCTGTCTAGAGTTTGCTGTCGCCTTGGGCAACCTGCAGCCAACGGACAAGCGGGCAAGGCTACTCAGAACCCGCCAGTGCGCGGCCCACCGCCGCATTCGACACAGCAGGGGGCAGTGCTCCCTCGACCTGTACATGCATGACCCGCTGCGGATAAGGGATTTCGATCTTGTGGGCGCGCAGTGCACTCAGGATGGCGCGGTTGATCTCCGAGCGCAGGCCCAGCGAACCGTTCTCGGGGTCGGCAATCCAGAAGCCCACGGTGAACTCCAGCCCATCGGCACCAAACGCCGACAAGGACACACTGGGCGCCGGATCGCGCAGCACACGACTGCTGGCAAAGGCGGCCTCGCCCAGCAGCCGCGTCACCAGGTCCACATCGCTGTCATAGCCCACGCTCACCACGGTGGACAACCAGACGCGGGGGTCCGCCAGCGACAGGTTTTCCACCCGCTGGATGATCAGCATCTCATTGGGCACGATGGACTCGCGGCCCGTGGACGAGCGCACCACCGTGTAGCGCGCATTGATATCGGTGATGCGCCCCTCGAAGTTGTCCACCCGCACGTTGTCGCCAATGCGCATGCTGCGCTCGGCCAGGATCACAAAACCGCTCACATAATTGGACGCCAGCTTCTGCAGGCCAAAGCCAATCCCCACCCCCACAGCGCCGCCCAGCACAGACAACGCGGTCAGGTCAATGCCCACGGCCGACAGGGCCATGATGAGCCCGACGAAGATCAGCAGCGCCCGCACGGCATTGCTCACCGCCTTGCGCAGCGACAGCTCGGCCCCGGTGGCCGAGCGCAGCAGGCGCGACTCGATGGCGGCAGATATCCACAGCGCGATCAGCAGCACGGCAGCAGCCGTCAGTGCCCCTTCAATCATGGTTCGCACCGACAGCGTGGCGCCTCCCACCTTCCAGTGGATCTGGTCCAGCTCTTCGAGCACCAGGGGCAACAGCCCCGTGACCCACAGCACCATGCCCAGCCAGGCCAGCCACGAGATGGAGCGTTCAATCGGCCGCACCCAGGCGGCATCCGGGTAGGCCACCTGCAGCACCTTCACCCCGATGCGGATGACCACCAGCGACACCAGCACCGGCACGGCGACCTTGAACACGGCCAGCGGAACCCACTGCAGCAGCACGGTGCGCGCCACATAAGCCAGGCACAGCAACGCCAGCGGAAACAGTGCGCCATCGACAATCCGCGTGCCGAACAGGATGGAGCGCGGGTCACCCCGGTGCAGCCCACGCTGCAGCAGCGACACCAGCAACCAGGCCAGGCCCAGGCAGGCAGCCAGGGCGGCAAATTCCACCAGCACCGTGGGCCGAAGAAACGCCTCGGCCCAGCGGCCCACATCTTCCAGCATGGGGGTTTCTGTCGTGGCCATGGCTCTCAGCGCTTCCAGGTAGGCTGGCGCTTTTCGGCGAAGGCGCGCGCACCCTCTTGCGCGGCGGCGTCCATCATGTTGGTGGCCATGGTCTGGCCCGCCAGCTGGTAGGCCGCATCGATGCCCAGCTCCCGCTGCTGGTACACCAGCGCCTTGCCCATGGCCACGGCCACGCGGGGCTTTTGCAGGATGGACTCCACCAACTTTTCGACCTCGGCATCCAGCGCATCGGCGGGCACCACACGGTTCACCAGACCCTGCGCCAGCGCGGTGGGCGCATCGATGAAATCGCCGGTGAGCAACATTTCCATCGCCCGCTTGGCGGGCACATTGCGCACGAGCGGCACGCTCGGCGTTGCGCAGAACAGACCGTAGTGGATGCCACTGGTGGCAAAGCTGGCGCTGTCGGCCGCCACCGCCAGGTCGCACTGCGCCACCAGCTGGCAGCCCGCCGCCGTCGCCATGCCCTGCACCCTGGCGATCACGGGTACTGGCAGCTTGTGGATGGTCAGCATCATGCGGCTGCATTGCGCAAACAGCTTCTGGTAGTACGCCAGCTCCGGGTTCGCCGCCATGTCCTTGAGGTTGTGCCCGGCACAGAAGGCTTTGCCTGCTGCGGCCAGCACCACCACCCGCACGGACTCGTCGCGGCCCGCATCGTCCAGCGCCTGTTGCAGCGCAGAGAGCATCTCTGCACCCAGCGCGTTGAAGCGGGCCGGGTCGTTCAGGGTCAAGGTGACCACGCCACGGGCGTCGCGGGTGGTCGTCAGCACATCATCGAAGTTCTTTGTCGTCATAGTTTGCTCCTCTCAGCCATCTGCACGCCGACTGAAACTGGCATTGCCCAGGCGGGGGCCGCCGCGCAAGGGCCGCCCCGCCGCGCTGGCGGCGTCCCCCTTCCGCATCGCGCAGCGATGCAAGAGAAGGGGGAAGCGGCGAAGCCGCTCAGGGGGTTGGTCACAAATCCGCGAGGACCCGCAAATGTGCCTCCACACTGCGCGCCAGCGGCCCCATCACATAGCCGCCCTCCAGGCACGACACGATGCGGCCCTGGGAATAGCGGCGTGCCACGTCCTTCACACGCTGGGTGATCCAGGCGTAGTCCTGCTCGGTCAGGCCCAGCTGGCCCATGTCGTCCTCGCGGTGGCCGTCAAAACCCGCACTCACAAAAATCATCTCGGGCTTGAAGGCTTCCAGCCGGGGCATCCACATCATTTCGATGATCTCGCGGATGTCCATGCCCCGCGTGTAGGCGGGCACGGGCACGTTGACCATGTTCGGGGCGGGATCATGGTCGCCGCTGTAGGGGTAGAACGGGTGCTGGAAGATGCTGACCATCAGCGCCCGGGGGTCATTGGCCAGGATGTCCTCGGTGCCATTGCCGTGGTGCACGTCAAAGTCCACCACCGCCACGCGCTGCAGGTTGTAGCGCTGCAGCGCATATTTGGCCGCCACGGCCACGTTGTTGAAGAAGCAGAAACCCATGGCCTTGTCGCGGCAGGCATGGTGGCCGGGGGGGCGCACCGAGCAGAACGCGTTTTCCACCTCGCCCGCCATCACGGCATCGGTGGCGGCCAGTGCCGCCCCCGCAGCGCGCAGCGACGCCTTCCAGGTGTGGGCGTTGATGGAGGTGTCGGTGTCGATCTGCGCGTAGTTGGGGCCGCCAGCCATCAGCTCTTCGTTGAGCCGGTCTGACAGGCCGCGCAACGCCGCAATGTGCATGCGGCCGTGGGCCAGCTCGATGTCGGCCAGCGAGGCCTCGGGGGCGTCGTAGCGCTCCAGCGCGTCGGCCACGCCGGTGATCAGCAAGCGATCCTCAATGGCGTCCAGCCGCTCGGGGCATTCGGGGTGGCCCGGGCCCATCTCGTGCTTCCAACAATCCCGATGGGTGAAATAGCCCGTCTTGCTCACAGTCTTGTCCCCGCGTGTCGCATTTTTCTCAATTTTTCGGATAACGTCATGCCATGAACGCACAGCACAAAATCAAATCACTTCTGGATCAGCTTAACACGGTGATCGTGGGCAAACAGGCCCAGGTCCAGGACTGCGTGGCCTGCCTGCTGGCGGGGGGGCACCTGCTGATCGAAGACGTGCCCGGGGTGGGCAAGACCACCCTGGCCCACGCCTTGTCACGCACCTTCGGCCTGCAGTTCTCGCGCGTGCAGTTCACGGCCGACCTGATGCCCAGCGACCTGACCGGCGTGTCGGTGTACGAACGCGGCAAGGAAGCCTTCGTGTTCCACCCCGGCCCGGTGTTTGCCCAGGTGCTGCTGGCCGACGAAATCAACCGCGCCAGCCCCAAGACGCAAAGCGCGCTGCTCGAAGCCATGGAAGAAAAGCAGGTGTCGGTGGAGGGCGAAACCCGCGCCCTGCCCCACCCGTTCTTCGTGATCGCCACGCAGAACCCGCACGACCAGCTGGGCACCTTCGCGCTGCCCGAGTCGCAGCTCGACCGCTTTTTGATGCGCATCTCCATCGGCTACCCCGACCGCGCCGCCGAACGTGTGCTGCTGGCGGGCGCGGACCGGCGCGACATGGTGGACACCATGCTGCCCCTGCTGTCAGACGAGGAACTGGCCGAGCTGCAGCGCCAGGTGCAGGCCATCCACACGGCCGATCCGCTGCTCAACTATGTCCAGGACCTGATTGCGGCCACCCGCTCGGGCCGGTGGTTTCTGCAAGGGCTCTCGCCCCGCGCGGGCATTGCCCTGGTGCGCGCGGCCAAGGCGCAGGCCCTCATCAGCGGGCGCGACTATGTGGCGCCCGATGATGTACAGGCGGTGCTGCCCCAGACCATTGCCCACCGCCTTGTGCCCGTGGGCGACGCCGGACGAGGTGCGGTGGAGCAGGTGCGCGCGATGGTCGAAGCGGTTCCATTGCCCTGACCCATGGAATCCGCCACCCCACCGCCCCTCCCACCTCTTGCGCGCTGGCGCAGCCTGGCCGCCACGCTCAACCCATTTGCGCCGCTGCGCCGCCGCTTCCAGCGCTGGTGGCAGGCGCGCCTGCCGCTGAGCGACACGCTGGCGCTCACGCAGCGCAATGTCTACATCCTGCCCACCGGTTCGGGCTGGATGCTGGCGTTGACGCTGATCGTGCTGCTCATCGCGTCCATCAACTACCAGCTCAACCTGGGCTACCTGCTCACCTTTTTGCTGGCGGGCAGTGCGGTGATCGGCATGCACATCTGCCACGCCAACCTGCGCGGCCTGACCCTGCACCTGAAAGCACCCGAGCCGCACTTCATGGGCAGCAGCACCGCGTTTGACATCCAGCTGTCCAGCGAGCGCAAGACCCCGCGCTACGGCATCGCCCTGTCGGTGCACGGCACGGGCAAGGAGGCGCAAAAGGAACCCCATCATTGGGCCTGGACCGACGTGCCAGCGCAGGGACAGTCCAGCGTGCAAGTCGCTTTCAAGCCCGAGCGCCGGGGCCTGCACCGCGTTCCCACATTGACCGCCGAGACGCGCTTTCCGCTGGGCACCTTCCGCGTCTGGACCTACTGGCGCCCCGCTGCCCAGGTGCTGGTCTACCCCGCACCCGAAACCCCGACACCGCCCCTGCCGTCTGGCGAACCGCGCGCGGGCGGAGCGGGCAACACGCCCACACAGGGCATTGGCGAATTCGACGGTGTGCGTGCCTACCGGCGGGGCGATCCGCTCAAGCTCGTGGTCTGGAAGAAGGCCGCCAAGTCGCTGGCCACTGGCACAGACGACCTGGTGAGCCGCGACGCCCAGCAGGCCCAGCGGCACGAGCTGTGGCTGGACCTGGCCCGTGCCTCACTGCCCGACCACGAAGCCCGCATCTCGCGCCTGACCGCCTGGGTGCTGCAAGCCGACCGGCTGGGGCTGGACTATGGCCTGCGCCTGCCGGGTGTGGAGATCGCCCCGGACACGGGGGCGGCCCATCGCAGAAATTGCCTGGAGGCACTGGCATTGTGCTGATTCGTCCCTCAAAATTTAGATCAAACTGGCACCTTGCGCTTGCTAGAAAAGCGCAGATAGCTACATTTTTGATAGCAAATCAATCACCACCTGTCGGGCGTGCCCCCTTGCCATGAACCTGCGACAGACCCTTGTTTCCCTGCCTCGCGACGCCCGCGACACGCTTTTTCTGCTGTTCGTGATCGTCTGGGTCATCGCGCCGCAGGTGTCCAACCTGCCGGTGTGGACCAGCCTGCTGGCTGGCGGTCTGCTGGTGTGGCGCGGCTGGCTGGCCTGGACGGGCCGCCCCCTGCCCGGCCGCTGGACAGTGGCCGCCCTGCTCCTGGTAGCGGTGGCAGGCACGCTGTTCACGCACCGCACCATCCTCGGGCGGGATGCGGGTGTCACCCTCATCGTCATGCTGCTCGCCCTCAAGATGCTGGAGCTGCGCGCACGCCGCGATGCCATGGTGGTGTTCTTCCTGGGCTTCTTCACGATGCTCAGCAATTTCTTCTTCTCGCAATCTCTGCTGACTGCCGCCGCCATGCTGGTGGCGCTGCTGGGCCTGCTCATGGCACTGGTCAATGCCCACATGCCGGTGGGGCGCCCGCCGCTGGCGCAGACCTTTCGCATGGCGGGCACCATGGCACTGCTGGGCGCGCCCATCATGGTGGCGCTGTTCATGCTGTTCCCACGCATGTCACCGTTGTGGGGCATGCCCGGCGAAAACCTCTCCGGGCGCAGCGGCCTGTCGGGCACGATGAAGATCGGGGACATGGCCGAGATCGCACTGGATGAGCGGGTGGCCATCCGCCTGCGCTTTGAGGGGGCGCCCACCGATGTGCCTGCGCAATCCATGCTGTACTTTCGCGGGCCCGTCATGACCGCGTTCGATGGCCGGGAATGGCAGGCCGAGCCCTTCCGCGAAGACAGCGCCTGGGCCGCACGTGCAGCCCTGCCCGCCAATCTGCAGGTCAGCGGCCCGGCGGTGCGCTATGAGGTGACGCTCGAACCCCAGCGCCAGCCCTGGCTGATGGTGCTGGAGGCCACCCCCGAGGCGCCCCAGCTGCCCAACAACATGCAGGCCTACATGACGCAGGATCTGCAGTGGATGACGGCACGTCCCATCACCGAGGTGATGCGCTACCAGGCCGTGAGCTACCCCGAGTTCCGCCACGGCCCCCAGCAGTCGGTGCGGCAACTGCGCGTGTACACAGAGCTGCCGCCCGGCTTCAATCCGCGCACCCTGGAGCTGGCGGCACAGATGCGGGCAGACCCTGCACTGGCCAACGCCCGCACGGAAGTTCTGGTCAATGCCGTCCTGCAACGCCTGCGCACAGGGGGCTACAACTACTCCCTCGATCCAGGCGTCTATGGCCAGCACACCGCCGACGAGTTCTGGTTTGACCGCAAGGAAGGCTTTTGCGAACACATTGCCTCGGCCTTCGTGGTGCTGATGCGCGCGATGGATGTGCCAGCACGCATCGTCACGGGCTACCAGGGCGGCGAGCGCAACCCCGTCGATGGCTACTGGACGGTGCGCAACGCCGATGCCCATGCCTGGTCCGAAGTCTGGATGGAGGGGCGTGGCTGGGTGCGTGTAGATCCCACAGGCGCCGTCTCGCCGAACCGCGTGGGTCAGTTCCAGCGTTTACGCGCGCCCCAGGGTGCGTTCGCCAACGCCCTGGGCACCCTCAGCCCGGGCATGGTGCAGAACCTGCGGGCCGTGTGGGAAGCCGTCAACAACGGCTGGAACCAGTGGGTGCTCAACTACACCCAGAGCCGCCAGATGGACCTGCTCAAGGCGCTGGGGTTTGAATCCCCCAGCTGGCAGGACCTCACCACCGTGCTGGGCAGCCTGGTCATCGCGGCTGCGCTGGGCGGCATGGGCTGGAGCCTTTGGGAACGTGCCCAGCACGACCCCTGGCTGCGGCTGCTGGCCCGCACGCGCCAGCGCCTGGCGCGCGCCGGCCTGACGCTGCCCGAAACCCTGCCCCCTCGCGCCATGGCCGAACGGGTGCGCGCGCACTTCGGCCCGCAGGCTGCTGGGGTGGCAGACTGGCTGCTGCGGCTGGAACGCCTGCGCTACGCCCCCCACCCCGACACCGAACTGGGAGCCCTGCGGCGCGAGTTTCGCGCACTGCCCTGGCCAAACCGATGAATCCCCCCTGAGCGGCTTTGCCGCTTCCCCCCAAGGGGACGATGCCCTTGCTGCGGGGCGGCCCTTGCTTGGCATCCCTGGCCTGGGTCGCGTCGGTTTCGGGGCGCAGGGACAAAACAAAGTAACGAACAACCCAAATGAAGAAGACAGCTCCATGGATCACAACAGCTATATTTTTGATAGCTGCTTGCGCACTACCAGCAAGCGCTAGTCCGCAAAAATCCTCCAAAACCAGCATCACAAAGCAAAAGCCAGCCGTGCTCTACGCATCGCGCCCCGAGGCGCTGCAGTTTGCCGACGACCTGGCTGCGCGCCGCGACCTGGACCGCGAATGGGTGCGCCAGGCCATCGGGCAGGCGCATTTTTTGCCGCAGGTGCCCCGGCTCATGCTGCCGCCACCCAAGGGCACGGCCAAGAACTGGCGCGTGTACCGCAGCCGCTTCATCGACCCCATCCGCATCCGCGCCGGCCAGCGGTTCTGGCAGGAGAACCAGGCCATGCTGGAGCGGGCCGAGCGCGAGTACGGCGTGCCTGCCGAGATCATCGTGGGGATCATCGGCGTGGAGACCATCTACGGCCAGCAGATGGGCACGTTCCGCGTGATGGACGCGCTGGCCACGCTGGCGTTTGATTTCCCATCAGCCCATCCTCGCGCCAAGGAGCGCACCGAATTTTTCCGCCGCGAGCTGGAGCAGTTCCTGAGCCTCACCAACCGCAGCAACACCGACCCGTTCGAGCCGCGCGGCAGCTACGCTGGTGCCATGGGCCTGGGACAGTTCATGCCGTCGAGCTGGGTGCGTTACGCCGTGGACTATGACGGCGATGGCCGCGTGGACCTGTTCAACAGCCCGGCCGACGCCATCGGCTCGGTAGCCAACTACTTCCGGGGCCACGGCTGGACGCCGGGCATGCCCACGCACTTTGGCGTGCAGTTCGACACGGCACGGCTGCAGATGGATGACCTGCTGGCGCCCGACATCCTGCCCACCTTCAGCGTGGCCAGCATGCAAGCCAAGGGCGCTGTGCTCGACGCGGCTGGCGTACAACACAACGGCCCGCTCGCGCTGGTGGAGCTGCAAAACGGCGCAGAGGCGCCGAGCTATGTGGCGGGCACCGAGAACTTCTACGCCATCACGCGCTACAACTGGTCGAGCTACTACGCGATGGCGGTGATCGAGCTGGGCCGCGAAGTGGCGGCGGCGCGCGCACGCTGACCCGCACACGCGCACCGGGGCGCTTTTGGGGGAGGCGCTGCGGCGCACCGCAGGCCCGGCAGGAGAACGGCCGGACGGCCGATGCGGGGTTTGGCGGCGCTTACAAGCGCGCTTGCGCCAGTCAGTCCACAATGCCCGGCTTGGGCCGCTGGCCCGGCAGCCCTGCCGCAGCGGCACACCTCTTTGGCCCCCCCTACCCCACCCCACCCCTTTTCTTCATGCCTGTATCACCTTCTCCAACGCCCGCTGTGGACGCCATCGTCAGGGTGCGCGGCTTGAGCAAAACCTACGCGGGCGGCTTTCAGGCGCTCAAGAACATCGACCTGGACATCCGGCGCGGCGAGATTTTTGCCCTGCTCGGGCCCAACGGCGCGGGCAAGACCACGCTCATCAGCGTGATCTGCGGCATGAGCAATGCCACGGCTGGCTCCATCACCGCAGACGGCCATGACACCGTGCGCGACTACCGCGCCGCCCGCGCGGCCATTGGCCTGGTGCCGCAAGAGCTGCACACCGATTCGTTTGAAACCGTGTGGGCCACGGTCAACTTCAGCCGGGGCCTGTTTGGCAAGGCGCCCAACCCGGCGTTCATCGAGAAGATCCTCAAGGACCTGTCGCTGTGGGACAAGAAGGACAGCAAGATCCTCGCGCTGTCGGGCGGCATGAAGCGCCGCGTGCTGATCGCCAAGGCGCTGTCGCATGAGCCCAAAATCCTGTTTCTGGACGAACCCAGTGCTGGCGTGGACGTGGAGCTGCGCCATGACATGTGGCGCTTGGTGCGCGAGTTGCGCGACGGAGGCACCACCATCATCCTGACCACCCACTACATCGAAGAAGCCGAAGACATGGCCGACCGCATCGGTGTGATTCGCAAGGGTGAGCTGATCGTGGTGGAAGACAAGGACGTGCTGATGCGCAAGCTGGGCAAGAAGCAGCTCACGCTCACCCTGCAGCAGCCGATGGACCGGGTGCCGGATGCACTGGCACGCTGGCCGCTCGTGCTGAGCCAGGGCGGCACCGCGCTGACCTACACCTTCGACACGCAGCAGGAGGACACGGGCATTGCCGCACTGTTGCGCGCACTGGCCGAGCACGGCATTGACTTCAAGGACCTGCACTCCAGCGAAAGCTCGCTCGAAGACATCTTCGTGAGCCTGGTACACCAGGACCCAACGGACACCCTTTCGCCACAGAAAGCACCCCAAGCATGAACGGCCTGAACTGGCATGGCGTCAGCGCCATCTACCGCTTTGAGATGAACCGTGCGTTTCGCACCTGGATGCAGAGCCTGATCGCGCCCGTGCTCACCACGGCGCTGTACTTCATCGTCTTTGGCTCCGCCATCGGCTCGCGCATGGGTGACATCGGCGGCGTGGGCTACGGCGCCTACATCATCCCCGGGTTGCTCATGCTGTCGTTGCTCTCCGAGAGCATCTCCAACTCGGCCTTTGGCATCTACATGCCCAAGTGGTCCGGCACCATCTACGAGTTGCTCAGCGCGCCGGTGAACTGGGTGGAGGTGCTGCTGGGCTACGTGGGCGCAGCGGCCAGCAAGTCGCTGCTGGTGTCGGTGCTCATCCTCACCACGGCCCGGGTGTTTGTGCCCTATGAAGTGGCGCACCCGGTGTGGATGGTGGGCTTCCTGGTGCTCACCGCCGTCACGTTCTGCCTGTTCGGCTTCATCATTGGCCTGTGGGCCGACAGCTTCCAAAAGCTGCAGGTCATCCCGCTGCTGGTCATCACGCCGCTGACCTTTCTGGGCGGGGCGTTCTACAGCATCAACATGCTGCCACCGTTCTGGCAGACCGTTTCGCTGTTCAACCCGGTGGTCTATCTCATCAGCGGACTGCGCTGGGCGTTCTATGGCCAGGCCGATGTCCACATTGGCGTGAGCACGGGCATGACGCTGGTGTTCATGGCCGCGTGCCTCGTCGTGGTGTGGTGGGTGTTCAAGACGGGGCGCCGCATCCGGCGTTGAGCCCGCCGCCCCAAAAACATTCACGCTGAGCCCTTCGGCGGACTCAGCGTGAACGGTTCAGGACGTGGGCTCAATACCGCTGCATGCTGCAGCTGTGCGGCTGCTGCGCCTTGGCAGCAGGAATCTGCCGCACCACGCGAAAGCCGTAGCCAGAGCCTTCCACATCAAACTTCACGCCCGGCGCGCCTTTTTTGTCCATCACGCCCACCACCAGCGCCTGCTGGAACTGGTGGTCCGCCGCGCGCATGCTGCCGCCCTGGCCCGAGAGCCGCACATCGGCCTTCTCCATCTGGCGCGCCACGGCCACGGCGTCGGTGCTGCCCGCACGCTCGATGGATTGGGCAAGAGCCTCCACCATGAGCTGCATGCGCATGTGCACGTAGTCGTCCTGCGGCTTGGGAAAACGCTCGCGGAAAGACTGGTAGAACGCCTCGCTCTGGGCACCTGGCACATTGGGCAGCCAATCGGCCACCGCCACCACCTTGCCAATGCCTGCATCGCCCATGGCAGCGGGCGCACCCAGCGCGTTGCCATAGAAGGTGTAGAAGCTGCCCTCGTAGCCCACTTCCCGCGCGGCCTTCACCAGCAGGGTCAGGTCATTGCCCCAGTTGCCTGTGACCACCGCCTGCGCGCCGCTGGTTTTGATCTTCACGGCGTAGGGTGCAAAGTCCTTCACGCGGCCCACCGGGTGCAGCTCGTCGCCCACCACCGCCACATCGGGGCGTTGTGCGGCCAGTTGCTTCTTGGCCTCGCGCAGCACGGCCTGGCCAAAGCTGTAGTCCTGGCCGATGAGGTACACACTTTTGAGGGACTTGTCTTCGCGCATCACATCCATCAGCGCGGCCATGCGCATGTCGGCGTGGGCGTCAAAACGAAAGTGCCAGAAGCTGCACTTCTCGTTGGTGAGGATGGGGTCCACCGCCGAGTAATTCAGAAAAATCACGCGCTTGTTCGGCTCGCGCTCGTTGTGCTTGTTGATCGCCTCGATCAGCACCGCCGCCGTAGCCGATGAATTGCCTTGCAGGATGACCTGCGCGCCATCGTCGATGGCCGCACGCAGGGCCGACAGCGCCTCTTCGTTCTGGCCCTTGCTGTCGTAGCGCTCCAGCGCCAGCGGGCGGGGGCCACCCGCAGCGGCTGGCAACTGCACGCCGCCCCGCGCGTTCACACGTTCCATGGCCCAGTAGATGTTGCGGTAAACCGCTTCGCCCGTGTTGGCAAATGCGCCCGACAGGCTTTCGATGAGCGCCACCTTCACGGGCTTGGCCTGCGCCACGGCAGTGGCTGGCGCTGCAGCCTGGGCATGGCTGGCGGACACCGGCAGCAGCACGCAGCACAGCGTGGCTGCTGCGGCCAAAACGGATTGACGTAATGCCGCTGCGCTTGTTTTCAAGCCCACGGAGTGCAATTTATTCATGCCATTTTTCCCTTGAAATGCGGTGTGGCCGCACACACCTCTTTGGCATGCGGCGACCACGTCGAGAGCCGCGCAGTGTATAGGAGTACCCCATGATCTTCGCCCCCGTGATCCGCCGCGCCGCCTACGCCCAAGCACCCCGTTCCGCCGACCAGGCACTGCAGCGTTTTCTGATGGGCACGCTGGCCGACCCCGCTGCCGCACGTTCTGCAGCAGGCTGCACTGTCACGCAGGACGACAAAGCCACCACCTTGCAGCTGGATGTGCCCGGCCTGGCCCGCGAGCAGTTGCAGATCAGCATTGAAGGCAACGTGGTGCGCCTGCAAAGTGTGGAAGGAGCCCCCCGCAAGGTGCAGCGCGCCTGGGAGCTTGCCGCCGACATCGACGCCGCCAACAGTAGCGCCAAACTGGAAAACGGCGTACTGACGCTGACCCTGGCCAAGGTGGAGCCTGCCAGCAAGGCCACCACGCTGACGATCCACTAACTATTGAATTAATAGCTAAAAACGCCCGTACCATCAGCGGTACGGGCGTTTTTCATTCAAATTCTCTTTCCAGACCCGATGCATTACTCATGCCGCAGCGCATCGATGGGGTCCATGCGGGCAGCGCGCCGTGCCGGGAAGTAGCCAAACACCACGCCAATGCCCGCAGAGAAAAGGAACGACAGCAGGTTCACGCCGGGGTTGAACAGGTAGGGCACCCCCATCAGCCCCGACAGCGCGAGCGACGCGCCCGTGGCCAGCACGATGCCGATGAGCCCGCCTAAAGCGGCCAGCACCACGGCCTCGATCAGAAACTGCAGCAGCACCTCGCGCTCCAGCGCGCCAATGGCCAGGCGCAGGCCAATCTCGCGCGTGCGCTCGGTCACGCTCACCAGCATGATGTTCATGATGCCGATGCCGCCCACCAGCAGACTCACTGCGGCCACGGCGCCCAGCAGCGTGGTCAGCACCTTGGTGGTGCCCGAGAGCGTGTCGGCCAGCTGCTTGGTGTCGAGCACATTGAAGTTGTCTTCGTCCGAGTCCGACAGCTTGCGCAGCTCGCGCAGCAACTGCGTAAGGCTGGCCTTCACCCGCTCGGGGTCGCTGCCGTCCTTCATCGACACCAGCAGCGTGTTCACCCGCGTGTTGCCTGTCACGCGGCGCTGCAGCGTGCGAAGGGGCACCAGCACGGTGTCGTCCTGGTCGTTGCCAAACGCGCCCTGCCCTTTGGACGCGAGCACACCCACCACCTCGCACGAAAACGCCTTCACGCGCAGCTGGCCGCCCACGGCATCGGCCGTGCCAAACAGCTCGCGCCGCACGGTCTCGCCGATCAGGCAGACGGCGGCACCCGCGCGCAATTCGGCGTCGGTAAAGACGCGGCCAGTGCGCACCGTCCAATTGCCGGTCTCCAGCCAGGCGTTGGTGCTGCCGATCACGCTGGTCGTCCAGTTGCGCCCGCCCACCACCGCCGTGGCGGCGGCACGCGCCTCGGGCGCCACGGCCAGGATGCCGCCGATCTGCTGCGCGATCATGTCGGCATCGGTGTCCTTGAAGGCCGGGGCGCCGGTGCCACCGCCGGGCCCCATGCGCTGGCCGGGGCGTACCTGCAGCAGGTTGGTGCCCAGGCCCGAGATCTGGTTCTGAATGGCCAGCGTGGCGCCATTGCCCAGCGTGACCATGGTGATCACCGCGCTCACGCCGATCACGATGCCCAGGATGGTGAGGAAAGAGCGCATCAGGTTGCGCCGGATGGAACGCAACGCCAGCAGCAGGGTGTTGAGCAACATCAGTGGCCTCCCGCATCCGAACCGGCCACCGCCGGCAGGGCCGATGCTGCATCAGCGTCCAGTCCCTTGGGGTGTGGGTTGGCCGCATCGCTGTCCACCACGCCATCCACA
Source organism: Acidovorax sp. FG60 (assembly GCF_057808995.1). Classification (NCBI taxonomy): domain Bacteria; kingdom Pseudomonadati; phylum Pseudomonadota; class Betaproteobacteria; order Burkholderiales; family Comamonadaceae; genus Acidovorax; species Acidovorax sp. FG60. The sequence goes on along the minus strand of NZ_JBMDJC010000024.1, from coordinate 54,542 downwards.
AACCGCACGATGCGCCGCGCGTACTGCGCCATGTCGGGCTCGTGCGTGACCATCAGCACGGTGATGCCGTGGTCCACGTTCAGGCGCCAGAGCAGTTCCATGATCTCGTAACTGCGCTGGGTGTCGAGGTTGCCGGTGGGCTCGTCGGCCAGCAGCACATCGGGCTCAGTGACGATGGCCCGCGCAATCGCCACGCGCTGCTGCTGCCCGCCCGACAGCTCGGCGGGCGTGTGGTGTTCCCAGCCCGTGAGGCCCACGGCAGCCAGCGCCCGCGCCGCCGCCGCATGGCGCGCCGTGGCAGACTCGCCCCGGTACAGCAGGGGCAGCTCCACGTTCTCTTGCGCCGAGGTGCGCGCCAGCAGGTTGAAGCCCTGGAACACAAAGCCAAAGTAGCGCCGCCGCAGCCGTGCCCGCTCGTCGCGCGAGAGCGACTCCACATGCACGCCCTTGAACAGGTATTCGCCCGTGGTGGGCCGGTCCAGGCAGCCCAGCGTGTTCATGGCCGTGGACTTGCCCGAGCCGCTGGGGCCCATGATGGCCACAAAGTCGCCCTGCGCAATGTCGAGATGAACGCCCTTGAGCGCCTGAAAGGCCAGCGCCCCTTCGCCATAGACCTTGGTCACGCCACGCAGGCGAATGATGGGGGTGTCGCCCGCCACGCTCATGGCTTGGCCCCGGCCGCGCGCTGGTCGGTGATCACGGCCATGCCGGGCGTGAGGCCCTCGCCCGTCACCTCGGTGTAGCGGCCATCGCTGATGCCCACCTGCACGTCGATGGGCTTGGCGGCACCGTCCTGCAGTACCCACACCTGCCGCGTCTTGCCCGCGCCATCGCCTGCCTCGCCCCCCGCACCCGGCTTGCGTGGGCCCGAGCCAGACCGTGGCATGCGGGGCATGAGCTGCGACATGATGCCGCCGCCGCTGCCGCTGCCCGATGCGCCGGGCTTGGCGCCACTCGCCCCGGGTTTCGCATCGGCCCCTGCGGCCTGCGCAGGCGTGAAGCGCAGCGCCGTGTTGGGCACCAGCAGCACATCCTTGCGCTCGGTGGAGGTGATGGTGGCCGCCGCCGTCATGCCGGGGCGCAGGCTCATGTCACCGTTGTTCACTTCCAGCCAGGTGATGTAGGTCACCACGTTGTCCGTCTTGGTGGAGCCAAACGACACCCGCGTGACCTGGGCCGGGTAGCGGCGAGAGGGATAGGCACTGACCGTGAAGCTCGCGTCCTGACCCACCTTGACCGAACCCACATCGGCTTCGTCCACGCTCACATCCAGGCGCAGCCGCGTGAGGTCTTCGGCCACGGTGAAGAGCGTCACCGCTTGCAGCGAAGCGGCCACGGCGTTGCCAGGCTCCACCGTGCGGGTCAGCACCACGCCGTCGATGGGCGAGCGGATGGAGGCCTTGGACAGATTGGTCTCGTCGGTGGACAGCGCAGCGCGTGCGTCTTCCACCGTGGCGCGGGCGCTGGTTTCATCGGCGCGGGCGCGGTCCAGCGTGGCGCGGCCTGCGTCCAGCTCGGAGGCCGAGGGCACCTTGCCGCCGGACAGCCGGGCCACTTCTTCGAGCCGGCCAAAGTTGGCAATGGCCTCCTTGGTGGTGGCCACGGCCTGGGCCAGGCGGGCCTGCGCCGACGCCAGCGAGGCGCGCGAGCGCAGCACCTGCGATTCGAGCTTGGCGGTGTCCAGCTCCACCAGCAGCTGTCCCTTCTTGACCTTGTCGTTCACGTCCACCAGCACGTTGCGCACGGTGCCCGACAGCTCGCTGCCAATGGTGACCGAGCGCGTGGGCTGCAGCGTGCCGTTGGCAGACACGGTGAGTGTGAGATTGCCCCGGCGCAGCTCTTCGGTGACATAGGTGGGTGCAGTGCTGGCGCTCTGGCGCGATTGCCAGGCGTACAAGCCACCGCCCACCACCACGAGCGCGGCCACCCCCAGCCACACGGTAGTGCGCTGCCACCAGCGGCAGGGCCGGTCGGCACCCAGCAAGGCGCTCAGGTCGGCAGGGGCGGATTTGGCGGGTGCAGAAGAAGCTGAAGTGTCGGAATTTGGCATGGGACGTGAATCAGAAAATGGGGGCTGGCAGGCAATGGAGTGGGCGTGTGGAAGGGCTGTCAGCTGTTCATTCGGCTACAGCCCAGCCGCCGCCCAACGCCTTGTAGAGACGCACATGGTCTGCCGCGACGGCAGCGGTGGTGGTGGCCACGCTCTCTTGCGTGGACAGCAGCGTGCGCTGGGTCTCCAGCACCGCCTGAAAGTCGATCAGCCCACTGCTGTAGCGCTGCTGCGCCAGCAGCGCGGCGTTGCGGGCGGCGTCAGCGGCCGCCGTCAGTCGTTCCAGTTTTTCCCTGTCGCCACGCAAGGCCACCAGCGCGTTCTCCACATCCTGCAGGGCCGTGAGCACGGTGGCTTCGTAGGCCACACGGGCCTGCTCCAGCGCGGCAGACTGCACACGCACCTGCGCGCGGGCGGCGCCGCCATCCAGCAGCGGGATGGACACGCTGCCCAGCAAGGCACTGGTCACGGCACTGCCGCCCGACAAGGCCCCCAGCGTTAGGGCGCGCAGGCCCAGCGAGCCACCAAGAGAGAAGCTGGGGTAGCGCGCGGCATCTGCCTGCGACACACGCGCCAGGGCGGCGGCAATGCGCTGCTCGGCCACACGCACATCGGGCCGCTGGCGCAGCGTCTCGGCCGGGATCGCCAGCGCCAGTTCTGCAGTTGGCTGCGGTACGGGGGCACTGGCTGCCAGGGGAGCGTCGAGCGCGCCGGGCACCTGGCCTGTCAGCACGGCCAGGCTGTAGCGCGACTGAGCCAGACTGGCTTCCAGGCTGGGAATCTGCGCCGCGGTCTGCTCGGCCGCTGCACGGGCCTGCTCGGTGACGAGCGAGGTGGTGAGCCCGGCCTGCAGGCGCCACTGGGTGATCTGCAAGGTCTCCTGCTGGCTGGCCAGGTTGCTGCGCGCAATGGCCAGGCGCTGCTGCAGCCCGCGCAGCTCGATGTAGTTGACGGCCACCTCGGCCGCCAGCGACACCTGCACATCGGCCAGGCTGGCCTCTGCCGCGCGGGCGTCAGCCTCGCTGGCGCTCACGCCGCTGCGCAGGCGGCCAAACACATCGGGCTCCCAGCTCGCATCAAAACCGGCCTGGAAGGTGTTGCCCGTGCTGTTGCTGGCCCTGCTGCGCTGTGCCGAAGCCGATGCACCCACGCTGGGCAACAGGCCGGCCGATTGCACATCCACCTGCGCACGCGCCTGCTGCAGCGCGGCCTGGGCGGTGCGCACGTTGGTGTTGGCCCGCAGGGCTTGTTCTACCAGCGTGGTGAGCGAAGGGTCGTCAAAACGCTGCCACCACTGGGCCAAAGACGTGGCACCCTGATCGGGAGTTGTATTGCCACCCGCGCCCGCAGCCCACGCCGCTGGCACGGCGACGGCGGGCAACTGGCTATCCTTGGGCTCCAGGCTTGCACAGCCCGAGATCACCAATACCAGCAGCGCGGCGAGCGCTATCTGTACACGCGGTGCGCTGCACCTGGGGTGGGCGCGCAAGACGTCGACAGTGACGCGATGGGAAGGACTCATGGAAAGGCATCGCTCGAGGGAAAACCCGATTGTGAGGAGCCATTCAGGTCAAAACGTACCGAAAGGGTCAACCCCAGGTAAAGAATTGATGCAACGCAAAGGCGTCACCAACCACCGGCGTGGCCCCATCAAAAAACTTGGCTATCGGTTCGCCAGCGGACAGACGGCCGACGCCCGCCTCGCGAGTGTCCCGAGTTGGAAGTTCGTTGATGAAATAAAGATGCCGAAATCGTCGTCAGGCAAGGCGCAAACCGCAGCGATAGCCATATCTATCGCGAGGATTTGCAACGCTGCATGGCGGCGATTCTCGGCGTCTTTATAAAACGAATCTCCAGCTCGGAACACCTGGCCCTCAGTGCGCGTGCGCCAAGCCCAGAGACAGCCCCGCTCGCACCCTGTACTCGCTGGGGCTGCACCCCACATGCGAGCGGAACGCGCGGCTGAAATGCGCGCTGTTGCTGAAGCCCCATGACAGTGCAATGTCGGTGACCGAGCGCTGCGCATGCGCCGGGTGGCGCAGGTCGCGCAGACAGGCCTCCAGGCGGCGGCGCTGGATCATCGCGGCCAGGGTTTCCTCGTCATCAGCCACCGCGTTGTACAGGTGCCGCTTGCTGCAGTTGAGCGCCTGGGCCATGCGGTCGATGGTGAGGTCGGGGTCACCCAGGTGGCGGTCGATGTACTGGCTGATGCGGTCACGCAGGGCCTCGCGCTGCGACAGCAGGCTCTGCTGCCCGTTGCGCTCCAGCAGCGACAGCTGCACCAGGTGCGTGATCACATCGGCCACGCCATCGGCGGCTGCGTCGGACATGGTGGGCAGCTCGGCAAACGCGGCGCGCATGGTGTCCCAGGCCAGCCGCGACACGCCCGATGTACCCGAGAAGCGCTGCACCATCAGGTCATCGAGCTTGAGCTTGCGCTCGGGCAGTTGTTCCTTGGGGATCATCAGCACCATCTGGCGCACGGCCTCGGGGTTGCTCACGGCGTAGGCGCGTGTGGTGTCGTACACGCTCCACTCACCCGGCGACAACCATACCTGGCGGCCGTTCTGCTCAAAGCACGCGCGCCCCTCCAGCTGCGCCACCACCTTGATGTAGGCCCGGTCGCTGCCCCGGATGAGGCTGGGGGTGCGCACCACGCGGTGGCGGCTCACGTCCAGCTGGCACAGGTTCACATAGCCCGCCTGGCCCGAGGTGATGTGGCCTGCAAAGGCATCGTCACCAAACGCGTCGGACTCCAGCCCGCCAATCAGGCGCCACACCGCATCGCCCCACAGGTGCAGGCGGTCGCGCGCAGGCACGGCGTCGGTGGATACCTCGGTCAGGGGATGGGCCATGGTGTCTCCAGTGCGGGTTGCGCAAGCCTGATGGTTATGCGGCTGAATTATCGGACGCCCCGTTACCCCGTGCCACCGAGGGAAATTCGGGTAAACCCGCTGCCGCCTGCACGCTGAGGCAAGCGTTTTGTGCACGCTGAGCGCAGCGCGCATGAACGCGTCTGCCTACGATTCCCGGCACGGCGTGCACCACGCAGGCCCCATCCGAGGAGACACACAATGACAGCACACCAACCCTCCAAGCGCCAGTGGATCAAGGGCGCCGCCGCCACGGTCGGCACCCTGGCCGTGGCACCCCAGCTGTGGGCCCAGGGCAGCAGCGCGGCACCCGTGCGCATCGGTTATGCCATTGCCCGCACGGGCCCCTGGGCGGCCGGTGCCCAGGTGAGCCAGGAGCCCAACTACCTGCTGTGGGCCGAGCAAGTGAACGCAGCGGGCGGCCTGAGCGTGAAGGGCACCAAGCGCCCCATCGAACTCATCGGCTACGACGACCGCAGCGAGACCGAAACCTGCGTGCGCACCTACGAAAAGCTGATGGGCAGCGACAAGGTGGACCTGATCCTGCCGCCCTGGGGCTCGGGCGCCAACTTCGCCATTGCACCACTGGCCAACCGCTTTGGCTACCCGCTGCTGGCGCCCACGGCGCTGTCGCGCAAGCTGATCGACATGAACCTGCCTTACTTCTTCTCGCTGCTGCAACAGCCCGACAAGATGATGGGCGCGCTGGTGGACATGCTGGTGGCCAACAACGTCAAGACCATTGCCATCGTCTACATGGACGACCTGTTTGGCCTGGAGAACTTCGCCGCGCTGAACAACGCCCTCAAGAAGACCAGCATCCAGGTGCTGGAGCGCAAGAGCTACCCGCTGGGCGTGAAGGACCTGGCGCCCGTGCTGCGCGGCATCAAGGACCAGAACCCCGATGCCTTCATCGGCATCACCTACCCGCCCGACACCATCCTGGCCAGCCGCCAGGCGCGCGAGGTGGGCCTGAACCCCAAGTTCTTCTACGCCTCGGTGGGCACGGCCTTCCAGCTCTACAAGAACGTGATGGCCGCCAACACCGAGGGCGTGATCGGCATGGGCTCGTGGAGCGTGAAGACCAGCCCCGAGGCCAAGGCCTATTTCGACGCCCACGTGAAGAAGTTCAACAAGGAGCCCGACCGCTGGGCGAGTGGCCATGCCTGGGCAGGCCTGCAGATCCTGCAGCAGGCGGTGGAGAAGGTGGGCCTGGACCGCAAGGCGCTGCGCGAGCACATCGCCAAGAACGAGTTCAAGACCATCCTGGGCGGCATCCGCTTTGCGGGCAGCGAGAACGCCTCCATCCCCGGCACCGTGAGCCAGTGGCAGGGCAGCGACTTCGAGGTGGTCTGGCCCAAGGACCGCGCCACGGCGCAATTGAACACCAACAAGCCTGCCTGGAAGTAACACGGAATGTCCCTGACCTCCTGGGCCGAACTGGTCGCCAGTGGCCTCATTACCGGCGGCATCTATGCGCTGGTGGCCATGGGCCTGAACCTGCAATACGGGCTGATGCGCATCATGAACATCTCGCATGGCGAGTTCCTGATGCTGGGCGCCTTCCTCACCTGGTCCGCGCACACCCTATGGGGCATCTCGCCGCTGCTGCTCATGCCGCTGGCTTTCATCGCATTGTTTGCGTTGGGCGTGGTGGTGCACGCGCTGTGCTTCAAGCGCCTGGCGGCGCGCGCGCCAAACGTGGACGTGTTCGAGGCCCGCAGCCTGATGGTGGGCTTTGGCCTCATGTTCCTGGTGCAGAACACCGCGCTCCTGATCTGGGGTGGTGACCTGCGAGGGTACGAATACCTGGCCGACCCGGTGCAGATTACGGGCATGCGCTTCACGGAAAACAAGCTGGTGCTGTTTGGCGTGGCACTGGCGCTGTCGGCCGCGCTGATCGCGCTGCTCAAGCTCACGCTGCTGGGCAAGGCCGTGCGGGCACTGATGCAGTCGCCCACGGGCGCGCAGTTGGTGGGCATCAACACCCGGCGACTGCATCCCATGATGTTTGGCATTGGACTGGGCCTGTCGGGCGTGGCGGGTGCGCTGCTCTCGATGACGTACGAGATTTCTCCGTCGATGGGCGAGCCCTATACCGTGACGGCACTGATCGTCATCACGCTGGGCGGCTTCGGCAGCCTGGCGGGCAGTCTGGCCGGTGGCCTGCTGCTCGGCGTGGTCGAGGCTTTGGGTATGCATTTCAGCAGCCCGTCTCTCAAGATGCTGCTGAGTTACGCGGTGTTCATCGGCGTGCTGATCTGGCGCCCCAACGGCCTCTTTTCCAAAAAATGAAATCTCTCCATCCCAACAAGCCCTGGTTCGCGCTCGCCTTGGGCACCGCCGCGGTCGGCACCCTGCCCTGGCTGGTGTCCGAGTTCGCCACCTCTGTGCTGCTCAGCTGCCTGATGTACATCGCGCTGGCCACCAGCTGGTCGCTGTTCTGCGGTGCCACCCGCTACCTCTCACTCGCCACGTCGGCTTTCTTCGGCATTGGTGCTTACACCAGCGCCACGCTGCTGGGCGTACTGCCCTGGCCGCTGGTGATTCTGAGCGGCGCACTGATCGCCACCATCGTGGCTGTGGTGATGGGCGCGGCCGTGCTGCACCTGCGTGGCACCTACTTTGCAGTGCTCACGTTCGGTATGACAGAGCTGATCCGCCACGCCATCACCTTTGTCGAAAAGCAGCTCTCTGGCACCGTGGGCCGCGTGCTCACGGTGGTGCCCAGCAACGAGACGGTGTACCTCACGGTGCTGTTGATCGCGGCGGGCGCCATTGCTACGGCGATTGCCATCCAGCGCAGCCGCTTTGGCCTGGCACTCTCCGGCATTGGCGCCGACGAGCAGCGCGCGCAGACGCTTGGGGTGGACACCCGCCTGGCCAAGATTGCGGGCTTTGGCATCACTGCCGCCTTTGCAGGCGCCGTGGGCGCGGCCATGGCGGTGCGCTGGACTTACATCGAACCTGCGGCCGTGTTCAGCCCCTTCATCGGCTTCCAGACCGTGCTGATCGCGCTGATTGGCGGCGCCACCAGCCTGGGCGGCCCCATCCTGGCGGCCATCGTGTTCAGCCTGCTGGCCGAAACGCTGCGCCTGCAGCTGCCCTACGGCTACATGATGGTGCTGGGCCTGCTGCTCATTCTGTGCGTGATGTACCTGCCCAATGGCTTGGCCACGCTGTGGCAACGGCGCAAAGCCGCTGCAGGAGCGCACCATGGCTGAGGCCCTTTTGACCATTGACAGCGTGACCGTGCGCTTTGGCGGCCTGACTGCCGTGGATGGCGTGAGCGCCACGCTGCACACGGGAGAGCTCATCGGCATCATCGGCCCCAACGGCGCGGGCAAGACCACATTCTTCAACGCCATCTCGGGCGTGCAGCCGCCTACCTCGGGCACGCTGCACTGTGGTGCCGACAACTTGACCGGCAAGGGCCCGCACCACTATGCAGCCCACGGTATTGCCCGCACCTTCCAGACGCCGCGCGTGTTCCCCGACATGACGGTGCGCGACAACGTGCGCTTTGGCATGCAGTTCGCAGGCCGCCACCGCCAGGGGCCCGAGGGCCTGCGCAGCGAGGGCGAGATCCTGGCCATGCTGGGCCTGGCGCACCTGGCCGACCGCCCCGCCGCCGACGTGACGCCGTCGCAGCAGCGCCTGTTGGAGATTGGCATGGCCCTGGGCACACGCCCGCGCCTGCTGCTGCTCGACGAGGTGGCTGCGGGCCTGACAGAGGCCGAGGTGGACGCCATGGCCCAGCGCATCCGCCGCCTGCGCGATGACTGGGGCCTGACCGTGGTGTGGATCGAGCACGCAGTCACCACGCTGCTCAAGTACGTGGAGCGCGTGCTGGTTCTGCACCAGGGCCGCAAGATTGCCGACGGCACACCCGCCGAAGTGGTGCGCGACCCGCAGGTGATCGAGGCGTATCTGGGGGACGAAATGGCCCACAGCGCAGAACACGCGGAACAAGGAGCCACGGCATGAGCGGCGCACACCTCACCGTGCAGAACCTGACCACGGGCTACCACGGCTTTCAGGTGCTGCAGGACCTGACACTGGAAGCCGCGCCCGGCATCACCGTCATCGTCGGCCCCAACGGCGCGGGCAAGACCACGCTGCTCAAGGCGTTGGCGGGCCTGCTGCCGCGCCAAGGCTCGGTGACGCTCGACGGCCAGGCCGTGCCTGCAATGAACGCCACGGCCTGCGTGCAACGCGGCCTGGCGCTGGTCGGCGAAGGTCGCCAGTTGTTCCCGCAGATGACGGTGACCGAGAACCTGGAGCTGGGCGGCTGGCTGGTGCCGTCGCGGGTGCGCGCCGAGCGGTTGCACCAGGCGTTTGAAGACTTTCCCCGCCTCAAAGAACGCGCCACACAGCTAGCCGGCACCATGAGCGGCGGCGAGCAGCAGATGGTCGCCGTGGCCCGCGCCATGATGAGCGGCCCGCGCCTGCTGATGCTGGACGAGCCCTCGCTGGGCCTGGCGCCGCGCATGGTCGATGAGCTGCTCGCCATCGTGCAGCGCATTGCCGCACAGGGCGTCACCGTGCTCATGGTGGAGCAGAACGTGCGCAAGGCACTGCAGATCGCGCAGCGCGGCTATGTGCTGGAGCGAGGACGCATCGTGGCGTCTGGCGCAGCCTCTGACTTGCTGCAGTCCGACGTGGTGCGCCAAGCCTATCTGGGCGTGACCTGAATACCTCTTTCCCCCTCTTTATCTGTTCTTTTTCAGGAGCTTTCAATGACTGCCATTTCCATGCTGATCAACGGCGAGCGCGTGCAAGCCACTGGCGGTGCCACGTTTGAGCGCCGCAACCCGCTCGACGGATCGGTCGCCACCACCGCCCCAGCAGCCAGCGTGGCCGACGCCAAGGCCGCTGCCGACGCGGCTGCCAAGGCCTTCCCGGCCTGGTCGGCCCTGGGCCCCAACGCGCGCCGCGCGCTGCTGCTCAAGGCGGCACATGCGCTGGAGGCCCGCACGGCCGACTTTGCGGTGGCCATGGCGGCCGAGACCGGCGCCTCGGGCATGTGGGCCGGTTTCAACGTGCACCTGGCTGCCGGCCTGCTGCAAGAAGCCGCCGCCCTGACCACGCAGATTGCAGGCGAAGTGATTCCGTCCGACGTGCCCGGCAGCCTGGCCATGGGTGTGCGCCAGGCGGCGGGCGTAGTGCTGGGCATTGCACCGTGGAACGCACCCGTCATCCTGGGCGTGCGCGCCATCGCCACCCCGCTGGCCTGCGGCAACACGGTGATCCTGAAGGGGTCGGAGCTGTGCCCCGCCACACACGGCCTCATCATCGAGGCGCTGCAGGAGGCCGGTTTGCCCCCCGGTGTGGTGAACTTCGTGACCAATGCACCCGCCGATGCGGGCGCCGTGGTCGAGGCCATCGTGGCCCACCCGGCAGTGCGCCGCGTCAACTTCACCGGCTCCACCAAGGTGGGCCGCATCATTGCGCAGACCTGCGCCAAGTACCTCAAGCCCGTGGTGCTGGAGCTGGGCGGCAAGGCCCCGCTGCTGGTGCTGGATGACGCCGATATCGACGCCGCCGTGGCGGGCACCGTGTTTGGCGCGTTCGCCAACTCGGGCCAGATCTGCATGTCCACCGAACGCATCATCGTGGACAACGCCGTGGCCGACGCGTTTGTGGCCAAGCTGGGCGAGCGCGCCAAGGCCCTGCCGCTGGGCGACCCGCGCAAGGGCCCGGTGGTGTTGGGCTCGGTGGTGGACATGGCCACCGTGCACCGCTGCAACGCCCTCATCGACGACGCACTGGCCAAGGGCGCCAAGCTGATTTGCGGCGGCAAGAGCGACAGCACGTTGATGCAGGCCACCGTGCTCGACCATGTGACGGCAGAGATGGACATCTACCGCGAAGAATCGTTCGGCCCTGTCAAACCCGTGGTGCGCGTGAATGGTGTCAAGGAAGCCATTGCCTGCGCCAACGACAACGAGTTTGGCCTGTCGTCCGCCGTGTTCAGCCGCGATGTGGCCAAGGCGTGGAATGTGGCCGCGCGCATCGAGTCGGGCATCTGCCACATCAACGGCCCCACGGTGCACGACGAAGGGCAGATGCCGTTTGGTGGCGTGAAAAGTTCGGGTTACGGCCGCTTTGGCGGCATGGCGGGCGTGCGCGAGTTCACCGAGTTGCGCTGGATCACGGTGCAGACGACACCCCGCCACTACCCCTTTTGAAAATCAAAAAAGATAGCTGCTAACGCTTGCTGGACAGGCGGTAGCGGCCTTTTTTACTCAGATAATCAAACCGTGATCGCATCCAGCGGCCAGCGCGGCTTCACGTCAAAGGCGTAGTCGGTGTTGGCCTGCTGCTGCCCTGCCTGCAGCCGCATGGCCGCCGCCATGGCAATCATGGCGCCGTTGTCGGTGCACAGGTGCAGCTCAGGGTAGTGCACGCGCACCTTGGCCGCGGCGCAGGCCGCATTGAGTTGCGCACGCAGGTGCCGGTTGGCCCCCACGCCACCGGCGACCACCACGCGCTTCAGACCGGTCTGCTTGAGCGCAGCCAGCGACTTCTTCACCAGCACTTCGACAATCGCAGCCTCGGTGCTCGCCGCCAGGTCGGCCTTGCGTGCCTCCAGCTCATCGCCCAACTTCTTGGCCTGCGTGAGCACCGCCGTCTTGAGCCCGGCAAAAGAGAAATCGAGGTTGCCACTGTGCAACAGCGGGCGCGGCAGCTTGAAGGCTGCGGCATCGCCCTGCTCAGCCAGGCGCGAGAGCGCTGGCCCACCCGGGTAGCCCAGGCCCATGAGCTTGGCCGACTTGTCGAACGCCTCGCCAGCAGCATCGTCAATGGTCTCGCCCAGGATCTCGTAGCGGCCCACGCCGTCCACACGCATCAGCTGGGTGTGGCCGCCCGACACCAACAGGGCCACAAAAGGGAATTCAGGCGGGTCGGCGCTGAGGAAGGGCGACAGCAGGTGCCCCTCCAGGTGGTGCACACCCAGCACCGGCTTGTTGAGCGCTGCGCCCAACGCGCACGCCACGCCCGCCCCCACCAGCAGCGCACCCGCCAGGCCCGGCCCGCGGGTGTAGGCCACCACGTCCACATCGGCCAGCGACTGGCCGGACTCGGACAGCACCTGCGTTGCCAGCGGCAGCACACGTCGGATGTGGTCACGGCTGGCCAGCTCGGGCACCACGCCACCGTAGGCCTGGTGCATCTCAATCTGGCTGTGCAGCGCGTGCGATAGCAACGTGGGCACGGCATTGCCCGTGGAACGCACCAATGCCACGCCCGTTTCGTCGCACGAAGATTCAATACCGAGGATCAGCAAGCTCATGCCCCGAGTGTAAAACCCGGCCCCGTTCAGGGTCGGATGCAAAAACCCCTGCTGGCAGTCGCCAGCAGGGGTTGTGCGGATGGATGGCGCCTGACGACCCGGTGGCTTGGCTACCAGCGGTCCGAACGCATGCGCAGTTCCCAGCTTCCACTGCGCAGTTCATACACGCCCACGGCGCCGTAGCGCTGTTCGCCCTTGTCGTCCCAGGTCATGGTGCCGATCACGGGCGCATAGCCGTTGATGCTGTGCATGGCCTTGGTGATCGCTTTCGGATCGGCCGACTTGGCCTTCTGGATGGCGGCTGACAGCACATAGGTGCTGTCGTAGCTGTAGTGGCCGCCATAGGCCGGGGGCTTCTTGTAGGCCTCGATGTACTTTTCAAGGAAGGGCTTGCCGGTGGTGAACTCCTTGGCTTCCAGTACGGGCGATGTGGCGTAGACGCCTTCGACCATGCCCATGGCCTTGGTCATGTCGGTGGTCTTGATGGTGTCCCCGCCCAGCAGGCTGACCTTGGTGTGGTCCACCTTGCGCAGGGCTTCGAGCAGAGCCAGGGCCTGAAAGTCGTTGAGGGTGGACACGATGACCTCGACCTTGGCGGCCTTCAGCTCGCCAGCCAGTTCGTCGAAAGCCACCGTCTTGTCGTCAAACGACTTGCGCACCACCACTTCCTTCTTTTCAGCCTTGAGCTGCTCGGCAGCCCCGTCGGCCAGGCCTTTGCCGTAAGGCGTGCCATCGTCCAGCGCGGCGTAGCGGGCGGCACCCAGCTGTGTGGCGGCAAACGAGCCGATAGCGCGCGCCTGCAAGGTGTCATTGGCCACCATGCGGAAGGTGGTTGGGAAGCCGAGTTGCGTGAACTTGGGGTTGGTGGATATGGCTATCTGGGCGATGTCCTTGGCGGCGTAAATCGGAGCCGTCTCAATGCTCACCCCCGAATTCAGGTGCCCGATCACCGCCACCACGCCCGAGTCCACCAGCTGCTGCGCCACGGTCTTGCCGGTGGCGGCGTCGGCCTTGTCGTCCACCGACACCACCTCCAGCGTCACACGCTTGCCGTCCACGGTGTAGCCGCCCTTGTTCAGTTCTGCCACGGCCAGGTTGACGCCGTTGAGCAAATCCTGCCCCAGCGCGCCCAAGGGGCCGGAGAGGGGCTGGGCCACGCCGATCTTGATGGTGTCGGGCACCTTGCTGCAGCCTGTCAGCACCAGCAGCGCGGATACCGCCATGGTGGTCAGGGCCAAGCCGGCAGAGATACGCCGCCGGTCAATGTGCTTGTTCATGCAAATCCTCTTGAATGGGTCAATGTGACCAGATGTATATGCGATGCGACCGGGTAGCTGCTATCGGGTATGCCCTGCCCATCGACAAACTATTAGCAAGTTTCAGGCCTTGGAAGCTGCCACAACCTGCTGCCAGCCTGCAACCCCGGAACGCACCGCTTCGATGCACCATTTTGTGGCGTAAAAATTGCTTATGCTCCTGGGTATGAACGAGTCTCTGCGCATCGTGGTGGTTGCCCCGGATCTGGCAGTCGCCGACCCCGCCGACGAACACGCCGTACTTCAGGCGGAACGGTCGCGGGCGCTGCGCATTGGGTTGCTGGAGAACAACTTCAACCTGGTGGCCACCCTGCCTGCCGATGTCTTCCTGAGCGAGCGCATCGCCCAGCTGCAGCCCGACCTCATCATCGTGGACGCCGAAAGCGAGGCGCGCGACGCGCTCGAACATGTGGTGATGGCCACGCGCGACGAGCGGCGCCCCATCGTGATGTTCACCAACGACGAGGACACCTCGCACGTGAAGGACGCGGTGGCGGCGGGCGTGTCGGCCTACATCGTGGCGGGCCTGGCGCCCCAGCGCATCCGCCCCATTCTGGACGTGGCCATGGCGCGCTTCCAGCACGAGCAGGCCCTGCGCGCCGAGCTGGCCGACGCCAAGACCGAACTCAAGGACCGCAAGACCATCGACCGCGCCAAGGGACTGCTCATGCAGCGCCAGGGCCTGAGCGAACAGGCCGCGTACGAGAAACTGCGCAAGACCGCCATGGACAAGGGCCTCAAGCTCGTGGACGTGGCCCAGCGCATGCTCGATGTGATGGATCTGCTGGGGTAGGCAGGTGACATCCCCCTGAGGCGCTGCGCGCCTTCCCCCTTCTCTCGAATCGCTGCCGCGATTCGGGAAGGGGGACGATGCCCTCGCTGCGGGGCGGCCCTTGCTTGGCATCCTTCGCCTAGGCCAAGCCCAGCTCAACCAGCTTCTCCCAGATGGTGCGCCGCACAAACGCAGTGCAGCCAGCGCGCATGCACCAACCCTGACCGTCGCAGGCCAAAAAAGGCCGTTTGCGCCTTTCCAGCATGCCTAGGCAGCTATCAAAAACATAGTAATGGTGGCGCCAAACTGGCGAAAACACGCTGGCACGCTGCTTGCATTGACCCTGGCAAGACCAAAGACGGTCCCACCACTGACAGCACTGACCCAATGGCGGGCCGGTGCTGACACAAAGCCCCCCAATGGGCTTTGCCATGGACAAAGGCGTCCCTCTCCGAAGCTCGTTTGCGCATGCAACCAGGCCAGGGGAGGACGCCTTTTTTGTTTTCTAACGCACCGAGGAACCGCCCCATGACCGATCTGTTGAAAACCAGCCTCAACCGCCGCACCGTGCTGCAGGCCGCCACCGTGGGCGCAGTGGGCGTGAGCCCGGCACTGCGTGCCCTGGTGCACGCCCAGGGCTCGGACGCCCCAGAGAAAAAGGAAGTCAAGATTGGCTTCATCCCGCTGACCGACTGCGCCAGCGTGGTGATGGCCTCGGTGCTGGGCTTTGACAAGAAGTATGGCGTGACCATCATCCCCACCAAGGAAGCGTCGTGGGCCGGTGTGCGCGACAAGCTGGTAAATGGCGAACTCGACTTTGCCCACGTGCTGTATGGCCTGGTGTACGGCGTGCACATGGGCACGGCCGGCCCCAAGAAGGACATGGCCGTGCTGATGAGCCTGAACAACAACGGCCAGGCGATCACGCTGTCCAAGGCACTGGCCGACAAGGGCGCAGTGGATGGCCCGTCCCTGGCCAAGTTCATGGCCGCCAACAAGCGCGAGTACACCTTCGCAGGCACCTTCCCGACCGGCACCCACGCGATGTGGATGCACTACTGGTTGGCCGCCGCCGGCATCAACCCGCTGTCGGGCGCCAAGCTGATCACCGTGCCGCCACCCCAGATGGTGGCCAACATGCGCGTGGGCAACATGGATGGCTTCTGCGTGGGCGAACCCTGGAACCACCGCGCCATCATGGATGGCATCGGAGTGACCGCCAACACCACCCAGGACATCTGGAAGGACCACCCCGAGAAGGTGCTGGGCACCTCGGCCGATTTCGTCAAGAAGAACCCCAACACCACCCGCGCCGTGATGATGGCCGTGCTGGAAGCCAGCCAGTGGATTGACGCCAGCCTGTCCAACAAGATGAAGATGGCCGAAACGGTGGCCCAGAAGTCCTACATCAACACCAGCGTGGACGCCATCAACCAGCGCATCCTGGGCCGCTACCAGAACGGCATGGGCAAGACCTGGGACGATCCCAACCACATGAAATTCTTCAACGACGGCGCGGTGAACTTCCCCTACCTGTCGGATGGCATGTGGTTCCTGACGCAGCACAAGCGCTGGGGTTTGATCAAGAGCCACCCCGATTACCTGGCCGTGGCCAAAGAGATCAACCAGGTGGACCTGTACAAGTCGGTTGCCAGCGCCATGAAGATCAACGTGCCCAAGGACCCGATGCGCACCGCCAAGCTCATGGACGGCGTGGTGTGGGACGGCAAAGACCCCGCCAAGTACGCCGACAGCTTCAAGATCAAGGCGTAAGCGCCCTGCCCCGCCCACCCTGCCAAGGAGAACACCATGGTCAGTGCCGTCTTTCACTCCCCGTTGGATGCAGCCCCCGTGGTTGCACAGAACGCTATGAATAATGTAGCTATCAGCGCTTCTCCAGCAACCGCCAGAAGCCAAAAACAGTCCAAAGCCGAAACAACGGCGAGCCCCGCCCCTGCCAGTCGCGACTGGGCGGCCCTGTCGCGCAGTTTCTGGATGACCGTGCTGCCGCCGCTCTGTGGCCTGGGCCTGCTCATCGGTCTGTGGGCGGTGGTATCCACCACCACCGGCGGCAGCATCCCCAATCCGGTGGAGACGTGGAAGCAGGCGCTGGAAATCTTCAGCAACCCGTTCTACCGCAATGGCCCCAATGACCAGGGCGTGGGCTGGAATGTGCTGATGTCGCTGGAACGCGTGGCCGTGGGCTTTGGCATGGCGGCGCTGGTGGGCATTCCGGCGGGCTTCGTGATCGGGCGCTTCAACTTCCTGTCGCGCATGTTCAACCCGCTCATCAGCCTTCTGCGGCCGGTATCGCCTCTGGCGTGGCTGCCGATCGGTCTGCTGGTGTTCAAGGGCGCCAACCCCGCCGCCATCTGGACCATCTTCATCTGCTCCATCTGGCCCATGATCATCAACACCGCCGTGGGCGTGCAGCGTGTGCCGCAGGACTACATGAACGTGGCCCGCGTGCTGAACCTGAGCGAATGGAAGATCGCCACCAAGATCCTCTTCCCCGCCGTGCTGCCCTACATGCTGACCGGCGTGCGCCTGGCCGTGGGCACCGCATGGCTGGTGATCGTAGCTGCCGAGATGCTGACCGGCGGCGTGGGCATCGGCTTCTGGGTGTGGGACGAGTGGAACAACCTCAACGTCAAGAACATCATCATCGCCATCTTCGTGATCGGCATTGTCGGGCTGGTGCTGGAGTTTGCGCTCATCAAGCTGGCCACCGCATTTACGTTTGAAGAGGTGAAAGCATGAACACGACCACCACGGCAGCATCCACACACCCTTCCATGAGCACCAAGTTCATCGAAGTCCACGGCGTCGAGCAGACCTTCAAGACGGCCAAGGGCCTGTTCCCCGCGCTGCGCGACATCAACCTGACGATTGCCAAGGGCGAGTTCGTCGCGCTGATCGGCCACTCGGGCTGCGGCAAGTCCACGCTCTTGAATCTGATCGCCGGGCTGACCACGCCCACCAACGGTGCGCTGCTGTGTGCCAACAAGGAGATCAAGGGCCCCGGCCCCGAGCGCGCCGTGGTGTTCCAGAACCACTCGCTGCTGCCCTGGCTCACCTGCTTCGACAACATCTACCTGGCCGTGGAGCGCGTGTTTGGCGGCAAGGAAAGCAAGGCCCAGCTCAAGGCCCGCACCGACGCCGCACTGGCCCTGGTGGGCCTCACGCCCGCTGCGCAAAAACGCCCCGGTGAAATCTCTGGCGGCATGAAGCAGCGCGTGGGCATTGCCCGGGCACTCTCCATGGAGCCCCAGGTGCTGCTGATGGACGAGCCCTTTGGCGCGCTGGACGCCTTGACCCGCGCCAAGCTGCAGGACGAATTGCTGGAAATCGTCGCACGCACCCACAGCACCGTGGTCATGGTGACCCACGACGTGGACGAAGCCGTGCTGCTGTCGGACAAGATCGTGATGATGACCAACGGCCCCGCTGCCACCATTGGCGAAGTGCTGACCGTAGACCTGCCCCGCCCCCGCAAACGCGTGGAGCTGGCCGAAGACCCGCAGTACGTGCACTACCGCAAGGCGGTGATCGACTTCCTCTACACCCGCCAGGGGCACGTCGAAAAAGCTGCTTGAACCGCTGGGCTCCAGGCCCGACAACACGGCAAATCAAAAGGGCTCTGACCAGATCGGTCAGAGCCCTTTTTCGTTTTGCACCCATGGCAGGGCCGTCGCACGCGCGCAACCCCAAGCCAGCGCCCCCGCGCAAGGGACGCCCCGCCGCGCTGGGGGCGTCCCCCTTCCCGAATCGCGCAGCGATTCGGGAAGGGGGAAGGCGCGCAGCGCCTCAGGGGATTGCCCTTTAATGCGTTCCGGTGATGTACTGCTCCAGCTGTTCAATGATGAATTTCTGCTCGGAGATGATGTCCTTGACCAAGTCCCCGATCGAGATCATGCCCACGAGTTTGCCGTTGTTGTCCACCACGGGCAGGTGGCGCAGGCGGCCGGTACTCATGATCTGCATGCACTGCTCGCTGGTCTGCTCGGGCCGCACAAAGCGTACCGAGGTGGTCATCACATCGCGCGCCAGCGTGGCGGCTGACGTGCGGCCCAGCAGGGCGATCTTTCGCGCGTAATCGCGCTCCGTGAAGATGCCCACAATGGCATCCCCCTCGGTAACCACCAGGGCGCCGATGCCCTTGTCGGCCATGAGCTTGAGCGCATCGAACACCGACGCCGTGGGCGCAATGGTGTGGACAGTGGCGTCCGGTTTGGACTGAAGAATTTTGGCGACTACGGTCATGGAACCTCCCTCGTAACACCTGGAACAGGTACAGAGAGATTTCAGCCCATAAGCCCAACGGGCGCAAGCCGCGCAAGCCCGATTTATCCCGCTTTTGGGCCCGGTGTGGCAACAGCGATGCATATGTTTCGACCCTGTTGCATTCGGCCGAACCCGAAACAAACTGAAAAGAACCGAAACGGCGACGAGACGACTCCGCAGCGTCGGCCGGGCACGATACAGCCCATGTCCAACGCACTTCCAAAGGAATCAACGCCCACCCTTCTTGCCTCGGATCGATCGCTTGCGACCGGCTGCGGGCCTGAGATTCTTCTCATCGGCCACAGGCAGGAAACAAGCGTCTAGATTGTTTCCAAAACTGGAACAGTTAGTTTGCGACCAGCTGGTTTTTCTTCATCCACCTGCGGCGTACAGTTCATCCCATCGATGAGCCGAACCCGCAAGGCGACTCACCGAACCCGGTGCGAAGCACGTTGTTTTTGATCTTCGCTCCGGCTTTTTTGAGACGCTTTTTTTAACTTCAAGGACTTTCATCATGAACAAGACTGCACGTTTTCTCTCTATCGCCGCTGTGGCTGCTTTCGCTTCGTTGGGTGCCCAGGCTGACGAAGCTGATGGTTCGCAATTTGCCCTGAAATTCGACACGAACCGCACCCGTGCCGAAGTGGTTGCCGAAGCCGCCGCCGCAGTCCAAATGCGCAGCCAGGAGCCCGCAGGCTCCCGCGTGGTGACCTACAAGTCCACGGTAGACCGCGCTGCAGTGCGTGCCGAAGCTGCCGCACAAGCCATGCGCACTGGCCGCGTGGGCCCCGCTGAAGGCGGTTGATTCACCTTTTTGAATCCACGGCTTCGCGCTTCACGTATTCCAGACACCTCGTCCCCATTTTTTGAATTTCACAGGAGTTTCACCATGAACAAGACCGCACGTTTCCTCTCCATCGCTGCTGTTGCCGCTTTCGCTTCCTTCGGTGCCCAGGCTGACGAAGCCGATGCATCGCAATTCGCCACGAAGTTCGAAACCAGCCGCACCCGCGCTGAAGTGATGGCTGAAGCCTCCACCGTGCCCCAGACCAGCGGCGCCATCCCCGTCGGTTCGCGTGCTCTGGTCTACACCTCCACGGCTGACCGCAATGCAGTGAACGCTCAGGCTGTGGACGCGCTGCGCACCGGCAAAATCTCTTCCGGCGAAATCGGCTCGCTGTAATTTGCCGGGTCTGCGCTGTGGCGCAGACTCTGGATTGCAAATGCAGAAAGGCCGAGGCCCCGCATGGGGCCTCGGCCTTTTCTATTGCCGGGGCTGAGCCCCGTCAACAAGCGTTGGTTTACTTGCCAGCCCGTGCCTGCGCCACGGCGCCCTGCACATCCTTCCACAGGCTTTCACCCACATTGGCAGCGATGCTCGCGTTCACGGCGCTGAGCTTTTCGCGCATGCGGTTGGCTTCGGCGGCGGGCAGCTCGTTCACTTGCATGCCTTTGCCCTTCAGGTCGGCCAGCGCCTTGTCGGCCTCGGCACGCGTGTCCTGGCGTTCGAAGTCGCGGCTCTTCTTGGCAGCGTCGAGCAGCACCTTCTGCTCGGCCTTCGACAGGCCGTCCCAGTACTTTTTGCTCACCAGCACGATCCAGGGACTGTAGACGTGGTTGGTCACGGTGAGGTACTTCTGCACCTCATAGAACTTGCTCGACAGGATGGTGTTGTAGGGGTTCTCCTGGCCATCTACCGTCTTGGTCTCCAGCGCGGTGAAGAGTTCGGAGAACGGCAATGGCACGGCATTGGCGCCCAGGGTCTTGAAGCTGTCGAGGAACACGTTGTTCTGCATCACGCGCAGCTTGATGCCGTCCATGTCTTCCAGCTTGTTGACGGGGCGCTTGCTGTTGGTGAGGTTGCGAAAGCCGTTCTCCCAGTACACCAGGCCCACCAGACCTTTTTCCTGCAGTTTGTCCATCACCTTCTGGCCCACAGGGCCATCCAGCACCACATCGGCCTCCTTGGCGTTGTTGAACAGGAAAGGCGTGTCCCAGATCGCCATTTCTTTGGTGATGCCGACCAGCGTGGCGGTGGAGCCCACCATCATTTCCTGCGCGCCGCCGATCAGGGCCTGCTGCATCTGCACATCAGAGCCCAGCGCCGCAGCACCGATGGCGCGCACCTTCATCTTGCCGCCCGAGGCTTTTTCGACCTCTTCGGCAAACAGCTTGGTGGCGCGGCCCTGGTTGGACACCTCGTTGAGGCCATAGCCAAAACGGATGATGCGCGGCTTGATGTCTTGCGCAGCGACCTGGAACGAGCAGGTGATGGCGGCCACCGACAGGGCGGCGAGCAGGGTACGGCGGAAAGTTTTCATGGTTGTCTCCATTGGCGAAGGAAAGAAAGGCACGGGAAAAGAGGGCGCAGCATCGTCAACGCATCCACAGAACCGGAGCGGTCACGATCTGCGGAAACACGACCAGCAGTGCCAGGATCAGCACATAGGTGAAGAGGAACGGGTTCACGCCTTTGATCACGCTGTGCATCGAGATGCGCCCCACCCCGGCCACCACGTTGAGCACGGTGCCCACGGGCGGCGTGATGAGGCCGATGGCGCCGTTGAGCACAAACATCAAGCCGAAGTACACCGGGTCGATCCCCGCCTTGACGGCGATGGGCAGCATCACGGGCGCAAAGATCAGGATGGTGGGCGTGAGGTCCAGCGCCGTGCCGATGAGCACCAACACGATCATCATCACGGCCATCAACAGGCGCGGGTTCTCCACCAGCGGGCCCAGCCAGCTGGTCAGCACATTGGGCAGGTCGGCCAGCGTGATCATGTAGCTGGCCACCTGGGCGCCTGCGCACAAGAACATCACGATAGAAGTCGTCTTGGCCGCGCGCACCAGTACGCCATAGATGTCCGCCAGCTTCATCTCGCGGTGGATGAAAAGTGCCACCGCCAGCGCATAGAACGCGGCCACCACGGCGGCCTCGGTGGGGGTGAAAACCCCCGTCTTCATGCCGCCGATGATGATGAGCGGCATCAGCATGGCCCAGAAGGCGCGTGCCGTGGCGCGCAAGCGGTCCTTGGCGGGCAAGGGTTCGCCCTTGGGCAGATCCAAGCCGCGCAGCACCCAGCGCCAGGCAAAGATAAGGCCCGCGCCCATCATCAAGCCAGGCACGATGCCCGACACAAACAGCGCCGAGATCGAGGTGTTGGTCGTCACGCCATAGATCACGAACGGCATGGACGGCGGAATGATGGGCGCAATGATCCCGCCCGAGGCGATCAGCCCTGCCGAGGTGTTCATCGGGTAGCCCTGCTGGCGCATCATGGGCAGCAGGATGGTGGCCAGCGCGGCCGTGTCGGCCAGGGCCGACCCGCTCATGCTGGCCATCAGCACCGCAGCGCCGATGGCCACATAACCCAGCCCGCCCCGGATATGCCCCACCCATGCCTGCGCCATGTCGATGATGCGACGGCTGATGCCGCCTGAGTTCATCAGCTCACCCGCCAGGATGAAGAACGGCACGGCCAGCAGCGGAAAGCTGTCCACCCCGGCCACGAGGTTCTGCGCGAGCAATTGCGTGTCGAAAAAATCCAGCACCCAGGCCATGCCAGCGCCAGTGAGCACCAGGGCCAGGCCCATGTTCATGCCGGTGCCCATCAGCACCAGCATGCCCAGCGAAAAAACGATAAAAGCCTGCGCTTCGGGTCCCATGGCCATCATCACTTACTCCACCTCGGCGCCGTGACCGAGGTCCAGCGGCTTGCGTTGAAACAACTCGATGACCGCCATCACTCCGATGGCCACCGCGCACAAAAAGGCCGGCAGTGGTAGCAACGCCGCCGGGTAGGCCATGACGACGGAGCGGCTGCCCATGCCCACCACTACCTGCTGCCAAGCGCCCCAGGCCAACATGGCGCTGGCGCTGATCACGAGCAGCCGGATCACGGCCGTCAACAGGCCAAAGGCCACCGGGCGCTTTGCCAACAGGCCCGCCAGACTGGTAAAAGCCATGTGCTCACCGGCGGGGTAGGCCGCTGCGGCACCGATAAAAACCATCCAGACAAACAGCAGGCGCGACAGCTCTTCGCTGGCCGCCACACCGCTGCCAAAGCCGTAGCGCAGCACCACGTTGATGAACACCGCCACGGCCATCACGCCGAGGCAACTGGCCATCAGCAGCTGGGCGATCCTGGCGAACCGGCTGAGCGACGGCTGCGGTTGCGCATGTTGTGCGGGGGAGTTCATGCCGACTCCTGGGCGGCGATCCAGGCCGAAGCCTGTTGCTGCAGCGTGGCCAGATTCAGTAGCGCATCGAGCCGCAACACGCCCTCCTCGCCCACCGGTGACTCCAGCGTGGCGAACTGGCTGTCCACCAGCGTGCTGGAAAAGAAATGGGTGCCCGCACGCGCTGCTACACGCTGGCCGGCGCTGGCACGGTCGATTTCCAGAAAGACAAACAGCAGTCCCGGACAGGCGTTGCGCAGCCGGTTCCGGTATACCTTCTTGAGCGCAGAGCAGGTCAACACCGCACCGTGCGGGTGCGCCTGCAGCAATTGTCCTAACGTGGCCAGCCAGCCCTCGCGGTCTTCGTCGGTCAGGGCAATGCCCTGGCGCATCTTTTCGCGGCTGACCGGGCTGTGGTGGTCGTCCCCTTCTATCAGGGGCAGGCCCTGGGCCTGCGCCAGGGCAGAACCCAGGCTGGACTTGCCACACCCGGCCACACCCATGACCACCAGATAAACCGTTGACGGTAAAACACTCATGTTGGTAGCGCTATCCAAGCGATCCGTAAAAAAGGCATCCGCTCCCGGATGCCGCACAAACTGTGGCAAGTTCTTCAACTTCATCCAAAATGGCGGGCATCGCCTTGCTCCATCGCTTGGACAGCGCTATCCTAACCAGATCAATCTCAACCCCCATGAGGGTTAACCCTTGAACAAACCCGAGACAAGACGCCGCTCCAGCGGCCGCATCACGCTGAACGACGTGGCCAAGGCCGCCGAGGTGAGCCCCATCACCGCGTCCCGTGCCCTGCGCGGCGAGCGCGGCGTGGCGCAAGAACTGGTGCAGCGTGTGAAAGACGCCGCCGCACAACTGGGCTACGTGCCCGACCCCGCCGCCCGCGCACTGGCCTCGCAGCGCAGTGTGCAGGTGCCGGTGCTGGTACCGCTGCTGTCCAACGCACTGTTTGTAGACGTGCTGGAGGCCGTGCACCGCACCCTCTTCCCGCACGGCTACCAAGCCCTGATTGGCGTGACGCACTACGACCCGCAGGAAGAAGAGCAGCTACTGCGCACCTACCTGGCCCACCGCCCGGCGGGCCTGCTCGTCACGGGCTTTGACCGCACCGAGGCCGCCCGCCACATGATTGCCACCAGCGGCGTGCCCTGCGTGCACTTGATGGAAATGACGCCCGCACCCGGCGTGTTCTGCGTGGGCTTTTCGCAGCAGGACGCAGGCCATGCGATGACAACCCACCTGCTGTCGCGCGGCCACAAGAACATCGCATTCGTTGCCGCCCAGCTCGACCCACGCACCATGCAGCGCGCCGAAGGCTACCGCCGTTGCCTGCGCGAGGCGGGGATGTACGACCCACGGCTGGAGCTGCTCAGCCCTCAGCCTTCATCCATCCGCCTGGGCGCAGAGCTGCTGGAAGAGGTGCTGCGCACCCGCCCTGGCGTGGACGCCGTGTTCTTCTGCAACGACGACCTGGCGCAGGGTGGTCTGCTGGCCGCCCAGCGTCTGGGTCTGGCCGTGCCTGGCCGCGTGGCCATCGCCGGCTTTAACGATCTGGCGGGCAGCGACCAGATGCTGCCGCCGCTAACCACCGTACGCACCCCGCGCTCGGCCATCGGCGAGGCCAGTGCGCAGATGCTGCTGACGCTGATGCGGGGCGAGATGCCGGAGAAAAATTCAGTGAATCTGGGGTTTGAGCTGACAGTGCGGGCAAGTACATAAGCCCCCTGAGCCGCTTCGCGTCTTCCCCCAGGGGGACGCCACCTGTGGCCTTGCGAAGCCGTTCCACGGTGGCACTGGTGATGGCACCGTGCCAGTTTCCAGGACTGCGTGAAATCCCTTGGCGCTCAGAGCGCCGCCAAGGCGCGGCTGGACGACGATGCGCCCTTGCCAGCCTTCATCTCCTTGCGCAACGCCACCGCATCCCGCGCCTGGCTGGGCGCCGACGCATCGATGCGGAACACCTGCACCGTCTCGGTCATCGTCTGCGCCTGCCCGTTGAGCTGCATCGCCGAGGCGGCGTTTTCCTCCACCAGCGCGGCGTTCTGCTGCGTGATGGTGTCCAGTTGCGCCACAGCGGCGTTGACCTGAGAGATGCCGCTGAGCTGTTCGTTGGACGCGCTGTGAATTTCACCGATCAGCGTGTTCACGCGGCGCACCAGCTCCAGCGATTCGGTCATGGTCTTCTGCGCTGCGTCGGTCTTTGCGTGGCCTTCGCTCACCTTGGTGGCCGAGTCGTCGATGAGCTGCCGGATTTCCTTGGCGGCAGAGAGCGTACGGTGCGACAGGCTGCGCACCTCGGAGGCCACCACCGCAAACCCTCGCCCCTGCTCACCCGCACGCGCGGCCTCCACGGCGGCGTTGAGCGCGAGGATATTGGTCTGAAACGCAATGGAGTCGATGAGCTGGGTGATCTCGCTGATGCGGCCGGAGGCAGTCTGGATCTGCTTCATGGTGCTGGCCACGCCGTCCACGGCTTCGCTGCTGCGCTCAGCCACCTGGGTGGCCTGGGTGGCCAGCACGGTGGCTTGGCGGGCCGATTCGGCCGTCTGCTTGACGGTGCCGGTGATTTCCTCCATCGACGCCGCCGTCTGCTCCAGGTTGCTGGCCTGGGCTTCGGTGCGTTCCGACAGGTCCTGGTTGCCCTGCGCGATCTCGCGGGTGGAAAGCTGCATGTGTTCGCTCTCCTGGCGCGCATCGCGCACGATGGACAACAGGTTCACATTGAGCTGGGCCAGCGCCTTTTGCAGCTGACCCACGGTGTCGCTGCGCGACGCCGCAATCTTCTGGGTAAGGTCGCCTGCGGCCATGCGGTTGGCCCAGCGCAGCATCTGCGACAACGGCGCCACGGTGGCCCGGTGCAGGTACACCGCCATGCCCAGCGCCAGCAGCACCACGCCCAGCCAGGCTGCGCCAGCCGCGACGGTCATGGTGTGCCCGCCCAGCAGCGCGGCCCCCCACGACGCGAACACCAGCAGCAGCGTGCACAGCATGATCTTGCCGAGCGGCCCGAGCTGCACTGCGCGGGCCATGCGCCCCCAGAGCGTGTTCTTGACGATCTGCCCCTCGCGCAGCACGTGCACCAGGGTTCCAGCCTGTTTTTCGGCCTGCATCTGGCGGTAGAGCTGGTCGGCGGCCTGTATCTGGTCGCGGGTGGCCTCGGTGCGCACGGACATGTAGCCCGTGGGCTGGTCGCCCTGCATGAGCGGGGTGACGTTGGCCATCACCCAGTAGAAGGTGCCGTCCTTGCGCCGGTTCTTGACCGGGGCCGACCACGGGTTGCCGCTGGCAATGGTCTCCCACATGTCGCGGTAGGCCTCCTCGGGCATGTCGGGGTGTCTGACGATGTTGTGGGGCTGGCCCAGCAGCTCTTCCTTCTCGTACCCGCTGACCTCAATGAACATCGGGTTGCAGTACAGGATGCGGCCCTTGAGATCGGTGGTGGACACCAGGGTCTGGCCTTTGGGGAACGCATATTCCTGCGTGCTGATCGGGAGATTGACGCGCATGGGGACCCTCCTCAGGGAATGCCTCGTCACCTCATAACCGGGCAACACGGCAACGGATGAACCGAATACATCCTATGTTGAATATTTATGATTTGAAACACCTAAGTGGCTCTGCTGGTTTGCAGCCACCAAATTGGTGCATCGCGCCAAAAAAGTGCATCACACCGGAGCACGCTGCACTAACTTGGACTGGCAGGCAATTTTAACTTCAAATTTGATAGCAAAAAACTCTCGATGCGCAAGCGCCAGCTGCCGTTTTTACCCAAACCAAGTGCCACCAGAACTTGGCACATCCTTTGCATGTTCGGCACCACGGTCAACGCTGGCCGTGTGTCAGCCCGGTGCAACGGCGGATTGGGCGAACAAGACGTTGGCGTCTTCATGGGATGTGTGTGGCTTGCAAACAAACCAGCAAGCCCGCGCGGCCCGTGTTGGCGCCTTTTGTTTTTCTGCCCGGTTGTGGGTGTGCTTGCAGCAGCACAGCAGCCTCTTTGCGCTAGATCGCCATGCTTCAATTTCGAGAGTTTCTCAAGTCCGGCCACGCCCCCACGCTGTGGTCGTCCTTTCTGTATTTCGGTTTCTCGTGCGCAGTCTGGGTGATCAACGGTGCCATGGCACCGTTCATCCGCGATGCCTTCCAGCTCACGCCGACGCAGATGGGCATGATGCTGTCCATTCCCATCTTTGCGGGCGCCCTCATGCGGTTTCCGCTGGGCATCCTGGCGCAGTACATCGGTCGCAAGAACGCCACGCTGGTCGAGATGGCGGGGATCTTTGTGGCCATGGGCTATGGCTACCTGTTCGTGCATTCGTACAACGACCTGCTCGCCATGGGCATCCTGCTGGGCGTGGCGGGTGCCAGCTTTGGGGTGGCCCTGTCACTGGGCTCGGGCTCGTTCCCACCGCGCTACAAAGGCCTGGCCATGGGTATCGTGGGCGCCGGCAACGTGGGCACTGCAGTGGCAGCCCTGCTCGCGCCCATGCTGGCGCAGAAGTTTGGCTGGCAGGCCGTGTATGGCTTTGCTGCCGTGAGTGTGGCGATACCCGCGCTGGTGATGGCGGTGTATGCCAAGGAGCCGCCCGACCTGGCACCCCACGCCAGCTTCCGTGAGCACATCGCCTGCCTGTTTGAAAAAGACGGCTGGGCCTTCAGCCTGATCTACGCCGTGACTTTTGGCGGCTTCATTGGCCTGACCACCTTCTTGCCCAGCTACTTTTATGACCAGTTCGGCGTGAGCAAGGTGGCGGCCGGCCAGCTCACGATGATGGCGGCATTTCTGGGCGCGGCCCTGCGCGTGTTTGGTGGCTGGCTGTCGGACCACTGGGGCGGTGTGAACACCCTGACCGGCGTGCTGGCCATCACCGCCGCCAGCATGGTGCTGTGTGGCCTGGCCGAAAAATCACTGCCCGTGACCATGCTGCTGTTCCTGGTGTGTTTTGCGGCCCTGGGGGCAGGCAACGGCGCCCTGTTCCAGCTGGTGCCGCTGCGCTGGCCATTGGCCACGGCGGTGGCAGGCTCGATGATCGGCGAGATCGGCGCGCTGGGGGGCGGCCTCATCCCCAATGGCATGGGCATCTCGCGCCAGTACACCGGCACCTACCTCTGGGGCTTTGTGGGCATTGCGGTGTGCGCGCTGGCCATGCTGGTGCTACTGCGGGTGATGCAGATCCGCTGGACGCGCACGTGGGCGGAGAAGGGTGGACGTGCGCGCAGCGCGTGACCGGCGTAGCCGGTGAGCGCACAAGCGCTCGCCGCACTTCCAGCAAAAGGGCACTCGCTCAATGGGCGTCGTGCATGCACGGTCTTTGACCAAAACAAGCCCCAGCGCTTATCTCATAAGCGCTAAAAGCTATGTTTTTAATAGCAAATCGCCGCAAAAGCTCACCGCGGCAAAAACAGCAGCCAATAAATCAACAACACATTCACCAGCACGCTCACGGCCAGAGCGATCTTCCACAGGGCCGTGGCATCGCGCTGCATCAGCGGCTGGGGCCCGGTCGCCGACAGGGGGCGTGAGGCGCCGCGCTCCAGGGCCAGCAGCAGTTCCTCGGCAGTTTCAAAACGCTGGGCGCGGTTGCGGGCCACGGCCTTCAGGGCAATCTGGTCGAGCCAGATCGGCACGCCCGGGTTGTGGCGGCTGGGGGGCACCGGGTCACGGTGGTAGCGGCCCAGCTGGTACTGCACCACCTCGCCATAGGGCAGGCGCCCGTGGCTGAGCAGCTGGTACAGCGTGACCCCCAGCGCAAACAGGTCGCTGCCCATGTCGGGCAACTGGCCGGAGGGGTCGCCGCCCTTTTCATAGCCCGGCCACTGCTCCGGGTTCATGTAGCTGGGGGTTCCGGCGTGCAGGCGGCGGGTGGCCTCGGGCTCGCGGCCTGAGAGGGCCACGCCCAGGTCCAGCACACGCAGCACCCCGTCGTCGCCCAGGTGCAGGTTGTCGGGCTTGATGTCGCGGTGCACGACGCCCTGGCGGTGCAGCCAGCCCAGCACGCGCGCGGCCTGCACGGTCACCGTCACAGCCTGCCCCACGGCCATGTGCTGGCGATGGCGCAGGCGCTGCCCCAGCGTGTCGCCGGAATGCCAGTCGTACAGCAGGTAAAACGCGCTGGCTGCGGCGCCATCGCCAAAGCCGCCGTCTCCCACCGGCCAGTCGTTGAGCCGCGCCAGATAGGCGGCGGCCTGGCCCGACTGCATGCGCCGCGCCACCCAGGCCTCGTGCGCCAGCGTGGCGCGTTCTTCGGTGTCGTGGGCGCGCGCGGGCAGCAGGGTCTTGAGGGCATACAGCCGCTGCGTGGCCCCGTCGCGCACCTGGTACAGCCGGTGGATGCCGTTGTCGGCCACGATGGCTGTCACCGTAAGGCCGTCCACGGTGTCGCCCACCTTGAGCAGGGGCAGCACAGGCAGGTCCTGGGCGCGGCGCGATTCGTCTTGCAGCGTGGCCTCCAGCGCGCCCTGCACCCGCACCACCAGCGCGGTCACGTTGTCGCTGCTGCCACGGCGCAGGGCAACCTGCACCAGCTCGTCGCTGAGCGCCTGGGCCGGTATCTCCTGGCGCAGCAGCTGACGCAGTTCGCGCTCGGGCACGCTGCCGTGCACGCCGTCCGACAGCAGCACAAACAGGTCACCGCTGCGCAGCTCGCCCTGGCTGTAGTCCACCACCACGTGGTCGTCCAGGCCCATGGCGCGGGTGAGCTGGTGCCTGAGATCGTGCTGCGCCATGACATGGTCGGTGGTCAGCTGCTGCAGGCGGCCCTCGCGCACCAGGTAGGCGCGCGTGTCTCCCACATGGGCCAGCGTGTACGACTGGCCACACAGCACCAGCGCGGTCAGCGTGGTCAACCCCACCGCAGGCTGGCGGCGCCGGTTCATGGAGGCGAGCCAGCCGTTGTGGGCGGACAGGATGCGGTCCAGCGCCACCGTGGTGTCCCAGGTGTCGGGCGTGGCGAAGTAGTCGTTCACCAGCGTGTTCACTGAAGTCTGGGCGGCCTCGCGGCCATTGCCGCCGGTACTCACGCCGTCGGCAATGGCCGCGATGGCTCCGCGCTCACGGTCGCGCCCCTGGCCCAGCACGAGCGCGGCGAAGTCTTCGTTCACCTCCTTGCGCCCGGCCTGCGAGGTGTGGCCGAAATCCAGTTCAAAAGTCATGCACCAGCTCCTTGCAGGTTCCGTGCCCAAGGTGGTGCGCCCCGCGCCAGACAAGGGCATACCCCCGTGGCGCCTGCGCAGAGCCGGGGCAGCACTGCACCACCCCCCACACGCGGGTCTCAAAACACCCCCAGAAGCCGCCCCACCTCAGTGCAAATCGACTGGCACAAGCATTGCTTAACTCCAGCAACGACCCCACAGGGTCACGCAATCCACCCGTGCAATGGCGCAGGGGTGGATTGCCCGGACGAAGGCGTCCGCACATGCGGTTTCGACAGGAATTCGAAACGGCATCGTGTGGACGCCTTTTTTGTTTTTCGAATCGCCCAGGCGATAGAACCGACGGAGTCACGATGAAAAAGCTCAAGCTGGTGATGGTAGGAAACGGCATGGCCGGTGTGCGCACGCTGGAAGAGCTGCTCAAGATTGCCCCGGATCTTTACGACATCACGGTGTTTGGGGCCGAGCCCCACCCCAACTACAACCGCATCCTGCTCTCGCCCGTGCTGGCCGGCGAGCAGACCATCGACGAGATCATTCTGAACGATTGGTCCTGGTATGCCGACAATCACATCACGCTGCACACCGGCTTCACCGTGACCGACGTGGACCGCGTGCGCCGCGTGGTCAGCGCCACCAGCAAGGATGGCACGGTGGTCACCGCCGAATACGACCGACTGATCCTCGCCACAGGCTCCAACCCCTTCATCCTGCCCATCCCCGGCAAAGACTTGCAGGGCGTGCTGGCCTACCGCGACATTGCCGACACACAGGCCATGATCGACGCGGCCGCCACGTACAAGCATGCCGTGGTCATCGGCGGCGGCCTGCTGGGCCTGGAGGCCGCCAACGGCCTGATGAAGCGCGGCATGCAAGTGAGCGTGGTGCATGTGGGCGACTGGCTGATGGAACGGCAGCTGGACGACGTGGCCGGGAAGATGCTGCAAAAGTCGCTGCAGGAGCGCGGCATGCAGTTCTTGATGAAGGCGCAGACGCAGGAGCTGGTGGGCAACACCGAAGGCCGCGTGGCCAGCGTGAAGTTCAAGGACGGCACCGAGGTGCCCGCCGACCTGGTGGTGATGGCCGTGGGCATCCGCCCCAACACCGCCCTGGCCGAAAAGATGCGCCTGCACGTGAACCGCGGCATTGTAGTGAGCGACACGCTGCAGACCACCACCGACGCCCGCATCTACGCCGTGGGCGAATGCGCGGCGCACCGGGGCATTGCCTATGGCCTGGTGGCCCCGCTGTTCGAGCAAGGCAAAGTGCTGGCCAACCACTTGGCCGAATTCGGTATCGGCCGCTACCAGGGCTCGCTCACGTCCACCAAGCTCAAGGTCACAGGCATTGACCTTTTCTCGGCGGGAGACTTTCAAGGGGGAGACGACACTGAGGAGATCGTGATGAGCGACCCTTTCGGTGGCGTGTACAAAAAGCTCGTCATCAAAGACGACAAGCTCGTGGGCGCCTGCCTGTATGGCGACACGGTGGACGGCAGCTGGTACTTCAAGCTGCTGCGCGATGGCCGCAGCGTGAGCGACATCCGCGACAAGCTGATGTTTGGCGAATCGCACCTGGGCGACACCGGCCACCAGGGCCAGAGCAAGGCCGCCGCCATGCAGGACAGCGACGAGGTGTGTGGCTGCAATGGCGTGACCAAGGGCGCCATCTGCAAGGCCATCAAGGACAAAGGCCTGTTCACACTGGATGAAGTACGCAAGCATACGAAGGCCAGCGCCAGCTGTGGCTCGTGCACGGGGCTGGTGGAACAGATCATCATGTTCACCGCCGGTGGCGACTACAGCGCCACGCCCAAGACCAAGGCCATGTGCGGCTGCACCGACCACGGCCACCAGGCCGTGCGCGACGCGATCCGCGGCAGCAAGCTGGTCAGCATTGCCGAGGTGTTCAAGTTCATGGAATGGAAGACGCCCAACGGCTGCGCCACCTGCCGCCCGGCGGTCAATTACTACCTCATCAGCACCTGGCCGAAAGAAGCCAAGGACGACCCGCAAAGCCGCTTCATCAACGAACGCAGCCACGCCAACATCCAGAAAGACGGCACCTACAGCGTGATCCCCCGCATGTGGGGCGGGGAGACCACGGCCGATGAGTTGCGCCGCATTGCCGATGCGGTGGACAAATACAACATCCCCACCGTCAAGGTCACGGGCGGCCAGCGTATTGATCTGCTGGGCGTGAAGAAGGAAGACCTGGTCAACGTGTGGAAGGACATCGGCATGCCCAGCGGCCACGCCTACGCCAAGGCGCTGCGCACCGTGAAGACCTGCGTGGGCAGCGAGTGGTGCCGTATGGGCACGCAAGACAGCACCCAGATGGGCAAGGATCTGGAGCGCGCCATGTGGCGCATGTATGCGCCGCACAAGGTGAAGTTTGCGGTGAGCGGCTGCCCCCGCAACTGCGCCGAGGCGGGCATCAAGGACGTGGGCATCATCGGCGTGGACAGCGGCTGGGAGATGTATGTGGCTGGCAACGGCGGCATCAAGACCGAGGTGGCGCACTTCTTCACCAAGCTCAAAACCGCCGAGGAAGTGCTGGAGTACACCGGCGCGTTTTGCGAGCTGTACCGCCAGGAAGGCTGGTACCTGGAGCGCACCGTGCACTACGTGAACCGTGTGGGCCTGGACTACGTGAAGAAGCGCATTTTGGAAGACCACGAAGGCCGCAAGGCGCTGTGGGAGCAGCTGCAGTTTGCGCTGGACGGCGAGCCCGATCCCTGGTTCGACTTTGACAAGGCGGCCGTGGACACACGCCAGTTCGCGCCCTTGAGCGCCTGATCGCCCAAGTCCGGAGAGACCCCACCATGCACCGCAGAACCCTTTTGACCGCCGCCAGCTGCGCCGCTGCGTGCAGCGCCCTCGCCCCGCTGGGCAGCGCCCACGCCCAGGTCACCGACCTCAACGACGCCATCAACAAGGCTGGGCGCCAGCGCATGCTGAGCCAGCGTGTGGGCAAGGCCTGGCTGGCCCTGGCACACAAGGCCGACACGCCCACGGCACGCCAGGTGATGGAGCAGTCCATCGCGCTGTTCGAGCGCCAGCTGGTGGAACTCAAGGCCTATGCGCCCTCGCCCACCATCCGCGAAACGTACACCAAGCTGGAAACCGCGTGGGCCGCCCACAAGACCACGCTGGCTGCCGCCACATCGTCCACCGACAATGCCAGCGCCATGCTGCAGGCCGATTCCAAGGTGCTGGCCCTGGCCCATCTGGGCACCACGCAGTACGAGGCAGCCTCGGGCAAGCCCGTGGGCCACCTGGTGAACATTGCAGGTCGCCAGCGCATGCTGAGCCAGCGCATGGCCAAGTTCTACCTGGCCGCCATGCTGCCGGTGGACGCGTCCACCGCCACCACCGAAATCGCCAAGGCCCGCAGTGAATTCATCGCAGCCACCGAGCTGCTGCGCAATGCCCCCCAGGCCACCAACCGCATCCGCCAGGAACTGCAGCTGGCCGACGGCCAATGGGTGTTTTTTGACGCTGCGCTGCAGCGCATGCAGGGCGGCGGCAACGTGAACCGCCAAGTGGCCGAGGTGTACGTGGCCAGCGAGAACCTGCTCTCCAGCATGGACCGCGTGACCGGCATGTATGCGGCGCTGGCCGCCTGAGCCCACCCGAGACTTCCTCAAAAAAATAACGAGCCGCCCCACGATGACCCTGGCAGGCTCCCCGACAACATCCAAAGACACCGAAGGAACCTTGATGACCACAACCAACAGCCCGCAATGGAAGCTGATCTGCCGCGTGGACGACATCCCCGTGCTGGGCTCGCGCCGTGTGGCGCGCCCACAGGGCCTGGATGTGGCCGTGTTCCGCAACGATGCCGGAGGCGTGTTCGCACTGCTCGACCGCTGCCCTCACAAGGGCGGCCCGCTGTCGCAGGGCATTGTGTTTGGCACGCAGGTGGCGTGCCCGCTGCACAACTGGACGATTGGGTTGTGCGATGGGCAGGCATCGGCTCCCGACGAAGGCTGCACGCCCAAATTCGCCGTGAAGGTGGAAGATGGCGCGGTGTATCTGGATGCCCTGGAGCTGGACGAGCATGCGGTCGATTTGACGCGCCCCGTAGCAGGGCCGGCGCGGCGCGGCCTGGCGGCCTGATCACCCCGCAACGTCCATCGAACACCAAAGCTATTAAATACATAGCTATCAGCGCTTTTCCATTAAGCGCTAGAGCCCAAAAACATCTGGAATCCACGCCATGCAAGAAACGAAATCCACCTGCCCCTACTGTGGCGTAGGCTGCGGCGTGATCATCGAATCCGATGGCGCGCAGATCACCGGCGTGCGCGGCGACCCCACCCACCCCGCCAACTTTGGCCGCCTGTGCACCAAGGGCTCGACCCTGCACCTCACGGCCAGCAGCCCCATCACACTGCAGACCCGCTTGCTACAGCCCCTGCATCGCGCGCAACGCAGCGATGCTCCCCAGCCCCTGCCATGGGACGCCGCGCTGAACCTGGCCACCGAAAAATTCGCAAACACCATCCAGAACCACGGCCCCGATGCCGTGGGCTTTTACGTGAGCGGCCAATTGCTCACCGAGGACTACTACGTCTTCAACAAGCTCGCCAAGGGCCTGATCGGCACCAACAACATCGACACCAACTCGCGCCTGTGCATGAGCAGCGCCGTGGCGGGCTACAAGCAGACCCTGGGCGCCGACGCGCCCCCCGCCTGCTACGACGACGTGAAACACGCGCAGTGCCTGTTCATTGTGGGCAGCAACGCGGCCTGGGCGCACCCCATCCTGTTCCGCCGCATCGAAGACGCGCGCGCCGCCAACCCGGGCATGAAGGTCATCGTGGTCGACCCGCGCCGCACCGACACGGCCGGCATGGCCGACCTGTTCCTGCCCATCCAGCCCGGCAGCGACGTGATGCTGTTCAACGGCATGCTGCACCTGATGCTGTGGGAGGGTTGGACGGACGCCGAATACATCGCTGCGCACACCACGGGCTTTGACGAGCTCAAGGCCCTGGTGCGCGACTACACACCCGAACGCGTGGCGCAGACCTGCGGTATCAGCGTGGCCGACCTGACCACCGCCGCCAAGTGGTTTGCGCAGTCCAACGCCACGCTCAGCCTGTACTGCCAGGGCCTGAACCAGAGCAGCAGCGGCACGGCCAAGAACGCAGCGCTCATCAACCTGCACTTGGCCACCGCACAGATCGGCAAGCCCGGCGCGGGCCCGTTCAGCCTGACCGGCCAGCCCAACGCCATGGGCGGGCGCGAAGTGGGTGGCCTGGCCAATCTGCTCAGCGCCCACCGCGACCTGGCCAACCCGCAGCACCGCGCCGAAGTGGCCGCGCTCTGGGGCGTGGCCGATGTGCCCAGCAAGCCGGGCAAGACGGCCGTGGAGATGTTCCAGGCCGCCGCCGACGGCGAGATCAAGGCCCTGTGGATTGCCTGCACCAACCCCGCGCAAAGCATGCCCGACCAGGCCACCGTGCGCCGCGCACTGCAGCGCGCCGAGTTTGTGGTGGTGCAAGAAGCCTTTGCCACCGCCGCCACCTGTGCCTATGCCGACCTGCTGCTTCCCGCCACCACCTGGGGCGAGAAGACTGGCACGGTGACCAACAGCGAACGCCGCATCTCGCGCGTGCGCACTGCCGTGTCCGCACCGGGCGAGGCCCGCCACGACTGGGCCATTGCGGTGCAGTTTGCGCACCAGCTGGAGGCCCGCCTGCGCCCCGGCCAGCCCACGCTGTTCCCCTACTCCACTGACGACGCCGACCAAGGCGCCGAAACTGTGTGGAATGAGCACCGCGAGAGCACCCGCGGACGCGACCTGGACATCACCGGTCTGTCGTGGGAGACGCTCGAATCTGCAGGCCCCCAACAGTGGCCATTGCCTGAGGGATCCACCACGGGCAAGGCCCGCCTGTACGAAGACGGCGTGTTCCCCACCCCCGATGGCCGCGCCCGTTTTGCCGCGAACGCCTGGCAACACACGGCCGAGCAGCGCGAGTCGCGTTACCCCTTCAGCCTGACCACCGGCCGCCTGCGCGACCAGTGGCACGGCATGACGCGCACCGGCACACTGGGCCGCCTGTTCGGCCATGTGGCCGAGCCCAGCGTGCAACTGCACCCACAGGACATGGAGCGGCGCGGCCTGAAGAACGGCGACCTGGTCTACGTGACGAGCAAGCGCGGCACCATCGTGGTGCCCGCGCAGGCCGACACCACCGTGGGCCTGTCGCAGGCGTTCATGGCCATGCACTGGGGCAGCGAATTTTTGAGCGGCTGCTCGTCCACCGGCGAGCGCTTGGCAGGCGTGAACGCGCTCACCACCTCGGCCTATTGCCCCACGTCCAAGCAGCCCGAGCTCAAGCACGCGGCCGTGAAGGTGCTCAAGGCCGAGCTGCCCTGGACGCTGCTGGCCATGGCCTGGCTGCCCGCCGACAGCGCCCAGGCCACGCGCGAGGCGCTGTCCGCGCTGATGGCGCAGTTTCCTTTTGCGAGCTGCGTTCCCTTCAGCAACAACACACCGCTGGGCGAACCCGGCCGTGAGCGCGTGGGTGTGCTGCTGCGCGCCGCCGCGCACGAGGCACCGCCCGACGCCACTGTGGAACGCATCGAATCTCTGATGGGCCTGGCCTCGGCCGACACGCTGCGTTATGCCGACAAGAAACGCGGCCAGCGCCGCGCCGCGCGCTTGATGCGCCGAGGCGAAAGCACCACGCTCGAAGGCATCGTGCTCGCGGGCGACACCAGCGCCGAGGGCTGGCTCAAGACCCTGCTGCAGGAAGAATTGCCCGCGCAGACCTATGGCCGCCTGCTGCTCGTGCCCGGCGCCAAAGCACCCGTGGCCGTGCAGTCGCGTGGAAAATCGGTGTGCACCTGCTTCAACGTGACGGACACCGCCATCACCGCCGAGCTGGCGCACTGCCACGGAACCGACGACGACCGGCTGGCGCAACTACAGGGCAAGCTGCGCTGCGGCACCAACTGCGGCTCGTGCCTGCCCGAACTCAAGCGCATGGTGCGCGCCACGGGGCCACTGGCGTCCAAGCCCCTGGCGCAGGCCACCATATAACCAAAAGTTCTCTGGGTTGCGAGAAAATAGCCTTCAAACCAACAAACCCCACCAGGACTTGTGCAACAGGGCTGCAGCCAGGCGCTTTCGGCACAGACAGTACGCCTGTACGGCAAGCCGAAACAACGACGCTGAAGCCCTGTTTCACAAGTCCCGCCACCAAAGACCATGGCCATCGCCCAGTACATCAAGGAAATCGGCCGCGGCGCGCGCGGCGCCAAGCCACTGTCGCGCGAGCAGGCCACTGACCTGTTCGGCCAGGTGCTGGACGGGCAGGTGAGCGACCTGGAGATCGGCGCGTTCTGCCTGGCCATGCGCATCAAGGGGGAGACGTCCGAAGAGATGTGCGGCTTTCTGGATGCCACGCACCAGCGCCTGGCCCTGCTGCCCGCCACCGACCGCCCGCTCATCGTGCTGCCCAGCTACAACGGCGCGCGCAAGCTGCCGGTGCTGACGCCGCTGCTGGCGCTGCTGCTGGCGCGCGAGGGGCTGCCCGTGCTGCTGCACGGCATGCGCACCGAGGCGCGGCGCATTTTGGCATCCGATGTGCTTCTAGCGCTTGATGTACCTGCGCTAACAGCTCCTGAAAAAATAGCAAACGGCACCGTGCGCCATATCCACACCCAGCATCTGCACGCAGGCCTGGCGCGCCTGCTCTCTGTGCGCGAGGTGGTGGGCTTGCGCAACCCGGGGCACAGCGTGGTCAAGCTGATGAGCCCGTGCGCGGGGCCGTCGGTGGTGGTCACTGCGTACACACACCCTGAATATTTCGAGATGCTGCAGACCACCTTTCGCACGCTGGGCGTGAGCGCGCTGCTCTCGCGCGGGCTGGAGGGCGAGGTCGCTACTGATCCGCGCCGCACACCGCGATACGACGGTTTTGTGCACGGCATGCACGCGGTGCTGGAATCACAGCAGCCCGGGACCGCCAGCGAGGTGCCCGGCTTACCCACGGAGATCGACGTGGCCACAACGGCCAGTTACACCCGCTGCGTGCTGGCGGGCGAGTTGCCGATTCCGCCTGCGATTGAGCGCCAGGTGGAACATATCTTGCGACTTGCGGAACAAACCAATTCGGAGACATCCCCATGAGCCGCCCCACGCACACCAACACCCTGCCCCCTTCCAAGCCCCACCTCGGAACGGGAGGCAGCTGCACGCTGGTGGGCGCTGGCCCCGGCGATCCGGAACTGCTCACCATCAAGGCGCTCAAGGCCATCCAGGCCGCCACCGTGCTGCTGGTGGATGACCTCGTGAGCGACGCCATCGTGGCGCACGCGTCGCCCACGGCCCGCATCGTCTACGTGGGCAAACGTGGTGGCTGCAAGAGCACGCCCCAGGCCTTCATCGAGAAGCTGATGCTGATGGCGGTGAACGAGGGTGAGAACGTGGTGCGCCTTAAAGGCGGCGACCCGTTCATCTTCGGCCGGGGTGGAGAAGAAGTGGAGCACCTGCGCGCGGCAGGCGTGCCGGTCACCGTCATCAACGGCATCACGGCGGGCCTGGCAGGCCTGACCTCGCTGGGCGCGCCGCTCACCCACCGCGAGCATGCCCACGGCGTGGTGTTCGTCACCGGCCATGCCAAGCCCGGCGATGCGGGCACCGACTGGCGCCAACTGGCCGCCACGGCCCGCGACGCCAAGCTCACGCTGGTGATCTACATGGGTGTGAGCGGCGCCGCCACCATCGAGCAGGAGCTGCTCACCGGCCTGCCCGCCAGCACGCCCGTGGCCATCATCCAGCATGCCAGCTTGCCCCATCAGCGCCACGCGGTCACCACATTGGGAGCCCTGCACGCCACCATCACGCGCGACGGGCTCGCCAGCCCCTCGGTGATCGTTGTGGGGGATGTGGTGCGGGGTGTGGCGCTGGCGTCGCAGGACGCGATGCATTCCACGTCTGAAAAATCCGAAGCACCCCGGGCGCGGCGCGCTGTCTGACGACGTGGGGGTGCCTGCGGCTGTGCGCAGCACCGGCCGCCTCCACAGCGTCGCAGCAGGCGAGAGATCTATCCAAAGCTGATAGCATCGCCGCGCGCAGACTCTGGAGAGAGTCTTCGCCAAGCCCCGACCCTTCACGGGCCGCGCATTGTTGCCACCCGCCCAGGAATTCGTTTGAACCAACGTGTCGTGCACCCCGCAGCGGTTCTGGTGCTGTCTTTTCTGACCGTCATCGCTGCCGGCACGGTCTTGCTCATGCTGCCGCTCTCGCACGCCCAGGGGCAGAGCGCGCCATTTCTCACGGCATTGTTCACCGCCACCTCCGCCGTGTGCGTGACAGGACTGGTGGTGGTGGACACCGGCACCTATTGGAGCGGCACGGGCCAGGCCCTCATCATGGGCCTGTTTCAGCTGGGCGGCTTCGGCATGATGACGTCGGCCAC
Organism: Acidovorax sp. FG60; assembly: GCF_057808995.1. Lineage (NCBI taxonomy): Bacteria > Pseudomonadati > Pseudomonadota > Betaproteobacteria > Burkholderiales > Comamonadaceae > Acidovorax > Acidovorax sp. FG60. The sequence goes on along the minus strand of NZ_JBMDJC010000024.1, from coordinate 15,159 downwards.
GCTGATGGGGCTGCTCATCAGCGGGCAAATGCGCATACGCACCCGGCTGCTGCTGCAGGCAGAGACCCATTCGCTGGCGCTGGGGGACGTAAAGAGCGTTGCCAAGATCGTGCTCCAAGTGACGGTTGCCGTCGAGCTGCTGATGGCGCTGGCCCTGGGCCTGCGGTTCGCACTGGGCTATGGCATGCCCTGGGGAGAGGCTGCCTGGCAAGGCATGTTCCACTCCATATCGGCCTTCAACAATGCGGGATTTTCGACCTGGGCAGACAGCGTGGTGCGGTTCTCGTCCGATGTGCTGGTGCTGGCTCCGCTGATGCTGGCGATCATCATCGGGGGCCTGGGGTTTCCGGTGCTGCACGAGCTGCTGGCCGAACGCGGACGCAAACGCCCACTGTGGTCCATGCACACCGCCCTCACGGTGTGGGGCTCGCTGGCGTTGATCGCACTGGGCACGGTGGTGATCTTTCTGGCCGAGTTCGACAATCCGGGAACGCTGGGGCCCATGGGCTGGGCGCACAAGGGGCTGGTGGCACTGTTCACCTCGGTATCGGCACGCACGGCAGGGTTCAATGCAGTCGATATCGGAGCGCTGAGCACCGAATCACTGGCGCTGCACTACATCCTCATGTTCATCGGCGGGGGCAGCGCGGGCACCGCCGGGGGCGTCAAGGTGACCACGTTTTTTGTGTTGGTACTGGTGGTGTGGAACGAAATCCGTGGGCACCGCGACGTCGAGTTTCGCGGCCGTCGCATCGCCGATTCGGTGCAACGCCAGGCCATCACCATCTTGGTGCTCAGCGCGGCCGTGGTGGGACTGGCCATTTTGCTCATCTTGCCACTCACGCCGCTACCGCTGGAAAAAGTGCTGTTCGAAGTGATTTCAGCGTTCGGCACCGTGGGGCTGTCTACGGGCATCACCGCCGACCTGGTGCCGGGGGCGCAGGCCATCATCATTGCGCTCATGTTCATTGGGCGCGTGGGCGTGGTCACCCTGGCCGTGGCCCTGGCCACCAACCAGATGCGCCGCAACTACCGTTACCCCGAGGAGAAACCCATTGTTGGATAAAGCCGTAAAGAACCTGTCGGGCAGCGTGGTGGTGATTGGCCTGGGCCGCTTTGGCACCGGGGTTGCAAAATCACTGGTGGAGCTGGGCCACGACGTGCTGGCCATCGAGAGCGATGCCGAGACGGTGCAGTCGCTGGCGAGCGTGCTACCCCATGTGGTGCAGGCCGACGCCACCGACCTGGAAACCCTGCGCCAGCTGGCCGTGCCCGACTTTGCGCACGCGGTGGTGAGCATCGGCGGCAACCTGGAGGCGAGCGTGCTTACCATCCTGAACCTGAGCCAGCTGGGACTCAAGGACATCTGGGCCAAGGCCATTGACCCCCAGCACGGCCGCATTGCCGAGCGGGTGGGTGCGCACCATGTCGTCTACCCTGAGGCGGACATGGGCGAGCGCGTGGCGCACTTGGTCACCGGCAAGATGATCGACTTCATCGAGTTTGACGACGGCTTTGCCATTGCCAAAACCCGGGCGCCGATGGAGACACACAACAAGCCATTGTCGCAATCCGACGTGCGCAAACGCCATGGCATTACGGTGGTGGGCATCAAACGTCGCCACCTCGACTTCATCTACGCCAAGGCAGATACCGAAATCAAACCGGGCGACCACCTCATCGTGGCAGGCCCCACGCGCATGGTGGAGCGCTTCGCAGCGTTGTACTGAGCGCCCAGCGCCGCGCCGCACGCGCCCTTCCCTGCCGCCAACGTGCCAGAGCACCTTGCGCGGCTGGTAGCGGGCGCGGGCCAAACCTCGTCAGTGCGTCTGCATCCATCGCATCGAAAGCGGCTGCGACCGTGACACTGGCCCGGGTATTGCTTGACCAGATGTATCTGAATGCAATCAGCACAAGGAACACCATGGCAGCCTTCCCCATCTCCACCCGCAACGGCATGGCCACTTCCTCAATGCCAGCTTCGACGTCCTTTTCGCCCCCCTCTTCGACGCTGTCTTTGGCGCCCAAGGCCGGGTCTTCAACCGACCGTGACGGCGAGATGTCGCTGGTCAACCTGGCGGCACGCCAGCGCATGCTGTCGCAGCGCATGGTGTTGCAGACGGTGCTGGCCGCACGCGGCAGCGATCTGCACATGAAGGCGGCGCGCAGCTCATTGACGCTGTTCACCGACAGCCAAGCCAAGCTGGTAGACACTGCCGGTCACTTGGATGCCGCCAACGGCGACATCATCCGCAAGACCTACCACGGCCCCAACGGCGTTGGCGCCACGATTGATGCGTTTGCTCAGCAGGTGGGCACCACGCTGGACCTGGCAGAGCGCCACAGCCCGCGTGTGGAAGACGCGCTGGCGCGGCTGGTGGAGTCCACCGACAGCGCACTGGAGGCCTTGAATACCGCCACCACCGCGTTCGATCAAGTGGGCAAGGCCAAGTCCGAAACCCTCATGAAAGAACTGGCGGGCATCGTGGCGTCCATCCAGACCGTGGCCCGCGAGGCCAAGGTGGTCAGCTTCAATGCCCAGGTCATGGCCGCCCGCGCAGGCCAGCACGGACGGGAATTTGCGGTGGTGGCCAACGTACTGTCGGGTATCACCAACGAAATAGACGGCCTTTCGCTACAGGCAGTATCGCTGGCTGGACGCAGCCGTGGCGCAGCCTGAAAAGGGCGCAACAGGCACTTACAATTGACAGCCATTGGAAACGGTGGCCGATGGGCAGAGCGCCCACACTCAGCCCACCACCGGGCCGTAGCCCGGCTGTAGCGGGCCTGTACTCTTTCACGCCAGACACACAACACTTTCGGGAGATGCGTAAGCCATGAAGATCACCACCCTGTGCAAGAGCTTGGCGTTGGCCGGTTGCCTGCTGGCAAGTACCAGCATGGCCTGGAGCTACGAAATCAACGCAGGCAAGGTGCTGGACGGTGCGGGCAAGGCCATCCAGCTGCGCGGCGTCAACTGGTTTGGCTTTGAGACCAACAACCATGTGGTGCATGGCCTGTGGGCGCGCAACTGGACTGAAATGATCACGCAAATGCAGGCCCAGGGCTTCAACGCCGTGCGCCTGCCGTTCTGCCCCGCCACCCTGCACGGCTCGGCGCCGCCCAGCAGCATCGATTACGGCCGCAATGCCGACCTGCAGGGCCTCTCGGCCATCCAGGTGATGGACAAGGTGGTCACGGAACTGAGCAACCGTGGCATGTATGTGCTGCTGGACCATCACACCCCCGATTGCCAGACCATCAGTGAACTCTGGTACACCCAGAGCTACAGCGAACAGCAATGGATCAGTGATCTGGCCTTTGTCGCCCAGCGCTACGCAGGCGTACCCGGCGTCATCGGCATCGATATCAAGAACGAACCCCACGGCGCCGCCACCTGGGGCACGGGCAACAACGCCACCGACTGGAACCGCGCCGCCGAGCGCGCAGCCGCTGCCATATTGCCGCTGGCTCCCCATTGGCTGATTGCCGTGGAAGGCATCGGCGAGAACCCCAGCTGCTCGGGCAGCAACGCGCACTTCTGGGGTGGCAACCTAGAACCTCTGGCCTGCACGCCCCTGAACATCCCCGCCAATCGCCTGCTGCTGGCGCCGCACACCTACGGGCCGGATGTCTACGTGCAGCCTTACTTCAATGCTTCGAACTTCCCGAGCAACATGCCGGCCATCTGGGACCAGCATTTTGGCCAGTTCGTGCAGGCCGGTTATGCCGTCATGCTGGGCGAGTTCGGTGGCAAATTTGGCCGGGGCGATGCGCGGGATGTGCAGTGGCAGAACGCGCTGGTGGACTACATGGTCGGCAAGGGCATGCGCAGCGGCTTCTACTGGTCGTGGAACCCCAACAGTGGCGACACCGGCGGCATTCTGGACGATGACTGGACCACCGTGCGCACCGACAAGGTCCAGTTGCTGCAGCGCCTCTGGGGCGATGGTTCGACGCCAACAACACCTACGACGCCAACCACCCCCACAACGCCGACAACGCCAACCCCACCGACGCCTACCGGTGGCTTCTCGGTGCAGGAGATGATGGACAGTGTCTGGAACGCAGGCTATTGCCAGCGGGTCCGCGTCACCAACCAGGGCACCGCCGCTGGCAACTGGGCGATCACCATCCCCGTGAGCGGCACCATCAACAATCTTTGGAATGCCACATGGACGCAGGCTGGCAGCAACCTGAACGCGTCCGGCGTGGACTGGAACAAGACCCTCGCCCCCGGGGCAGCGGCCGAATTTGGTTTCTGCGCCGCGCGCTAAGCAACTTTTTCCCCAATTGAACAAGGGCTCCTGCCATGCAGGGCCCTTTTTTGTTCCGGGTTCCCGGCCTACCCGCCAGCAGTCTCGCGCACCTGCCTGAAACGCTCCGCCAGCTCCTTGCGCAAGGATTTGCGCAGCAGTGCCGCATCCCAGCGGCGGCGTTCGTCGGGCGTGGAAGGCGACAGCGGCGGCACCTGCACCGGCTTGCGCGCCTCGTCCACTGCCACCATCGTGAAGAAGCAGCTGTTCACATGCCGCACCACCTGCGAGCGGATGTCTTCGGCCACCACCTTGATACCAACCTCCATCGACGAGGAACCGGTGTAGTTCACGCTAGCCAGGAAGGTCACCAGCTCTCCCACATGGATGGGCTGCAGAAACATCACCTGGTCCACACTCAACGTCACCACATAGCAGGCCGAATAGCGGCTTGCGCACGAATAGGCCACCTGGTCCAGCAGCTTGAGAATGGCCCCGCCGTGCACATTGCCCGAAAAATTGGCCATGTCGGGGGACATCAGCACCGTCATGCTGAGTTGGTGTGAAGGGATGTTCATGCCGCGATTTTAGGGCTCCCCCGTGTCGCAGGCGCAACGCTGCAGGCCGCTACACTCGCGCCACACAAGCCAGATCACGGCCCATCAAAAAAGCCAAGCAGGCCGGGAGGCCAGAGGGGAAACCATGCTCGAAATCGACAAGCTCAATGAATTCACCGAAAGCCATGGCGCGCTGCGCACCGGGCGCGGGCTGGTGTCGGGCGTGATTGCACTCACGCTGGCCATCCTGTGTTTTCTGGGCGTGCTGGCCTTCCACTTCCCCGAGTACCTGACGACACCACAGCTGCGCAAGAGCTACGACGTGACGGTGATTCGCACCATCATGCTGACCGCCATGGCCATCGCGGGGGGCATCTCCCTCGTCAACATCCTCTTCAACCGTTCGCGCTGGCTGGCCACGTTTGCCTTTGCCATGGTGGCGCTGGCGGCGTTACTGGGCGGCCACAAGGTGGAGGTGGACCCGAACTTCCCTGACAACACACCGTACATCGGCCTGGACTGGTTCATCCTCGACCTGCTGGGCAGCTCACTGATCTTCATATTCATCGAGAAACTCTTTGCACTGCGCAAGGACCAGCCCATCTTCCGCGCCGAGTGGCAAACCGACTTCCACCACTTCATCGTGAACCACATGGTGGTGGGCTTTGTGCTCCTGGCCACCAACCTCATCGTGCACAAATTTTTTGGCTGGGCGGCCAACGACGGTATGCGCGGCTGGGTACAGGGCCTGAACTTCTGGGTGGCGCTGTTCCTCATCGTGCTGGTGGCCGACCTGGTGCAGTACTGGACGCACCGTGCCTACCACGAGGTGCCGCTGCTGTGGCGCCTGCATGCGGTGCACCACAGCGTGAAAAGCATGGACTGGATGGCCGGCTCGCGCCAGCACATCCTGGAGCTGCTCATCACCCGCACACTGGTGCTGGCGCCCATCTACGTTCTGGGTTTCAGCAAGGAAGTGATCGACGCCTACATCGTCATCGTGGGCTTCCAGGCCGTTTTCAACCACGCCAACGTGAGCGTGCGCCTGGGCCCGCTGCGCTACGTGCTCGTCACGCCCAACTTCCACCACTGGCACCACAGCCAGGACCAGGAGGCGCTGGACAAGAACTACGCGGCGCACTTTGCGTTTCTGGACTACCTGTTTGGCACCGCCGTCAAAAGCACCAAGCTCTGGCCAGAACACTACGGCGTGCTGGGCGACTACGTGCCCAACGGGTTTGTGAAGCAGTTCAAGTTTCCGTTCACATGGAAGGGCTGAGAGGCTGATTCACCTCCCACACCGAGGAGGGCTACAGCTTGCCGAGTTCGGCTTCGAGCGCTTTGAGCTGGTTGCGCAGCTCCTCGGTTCGGGCCTCACACGCGGCTTTGTCCTTGCCCGCTGCAGCCGCGCGTTCCTGCGCGAACTGGGAGCCTTGTGCCAGGGTGCTGCGCCGCAGCGGGCCTGCATGCGCCACTGCGGCATCCGGTGCCGTTGCCGCGCATTCCTGCTGGTTGCGTTCGAGGGCCGCGCGCGCCTGCGGCACGCCCTGGTTCTGCAGATAGTGTTTGCGCTGCCAGGTGGGGCCGAAGGCGCCCTCCTTCGCGGTGGAGGGGCCGGGTGGAACAGGGGTGGCGCCCTGCATGGCTGGCTTCACCTCGATCTTCTCGCCCTGGCCCAGGCAAGGGCCATCCTGGAACGACACCTTGCCATCGGCATCCGTGCATTTGTTGACGGCCCAGGCCGGGGCCAGAAAGCCCAGCACCAGGGCGCAGGCGGCACAGCGTATCGGTTTCATGGAATAGTCCTCGGCGGGTGGATGCCACATGCTACCGCGCCGCGCACGACCGGTTCAGAGCCTCCTTGGTGGCATCGAGGCCTTGACCGACACCAACAAGGCGTGCCCCAGGGCTGGGGGCAGCCGCTCCAGTTTTAAAAAGGGATTGGGATAGACGCCTGTCCCTAACTTGACGCACCCCCGGTAAAAACCCGGTGGGTGCGCGGCTACCGCACTCCTACCATCGCCGCACCTTGAGGCCACGGTGGCCACGACCAGGAGGAGCTGTTTGATGAAGACCCACGTTGCCTTGCCCGTTAGCCAGCGGCTTTCCCAAGCGCGCCGCCGCAGCCTCATGCTGGCGCTGGCAGGCGGTGCGGCCTTGGCCAGCCTGTCTGCCAGGGCGCAACCCGCTCCGGGCAAGGGCGACATCCTCATTGGCCGGTCTACCGCGCTATCGGGTGGCATGGCCCCTTTTCTTGCGCCCATCCATGAAGGACAGGACGCTGCAGTGGAAGACGCCAATGCCAAGGGCGGCATTGGCGGACGCAAGATTCGCCTGGTGACGCTCGACGACGGGTTCGATCCGCGCCGCACGCTGGAGAACGCCAGGCAGTTGAGCGAAAAAGAGGGCGTGCTGGCCTTGTTGGGCGTGTCGGGCACCTCTCAAGTGATGGCGCTGCTGCCCTACTTGGTGCAAGCCAAGCTGCCACTGATCTCGGTGTACACGGGCAGCCCTGCCATCCGGGCGCAGCAGCATCCCTACCTCTTCACCACACGCGCCAGCTATGCCGACGAGCTGGTCAAGATCGTGCGCAACCTGGTGGCAGTGCAGACCTCCCGCATTGCCGTGGCCTACGAAAACAACGACTTTGGCAAGCTGCTGCTGCCGCTGGTCGAAAAAACCATTGCCGCCGAAGGCGCGACGCTGGCTGGCTCGCATGCCATCGCGCCAACCGGGGCAGACGCCAACGACGCCGCCAAGGCCCTGGCCGCCCAGAAACCACAAGCCGTGCTGCTGGTGGCGGCGGGGCCGCCTGTGGTGGCCTACGTGCGGGCCAACCGCGCGCACCTGGGAGTGCCGGTCTACACCTTGTCGCTGGGCGCAGGCTCCGCAGTGCTCAAGGCGCTGGGTGACGACGCGCGCGGTCTGGCCGTGGCACGCACCGGCCCCTCGCCCACCAAGCCCACCATTGCGCTCACGCGGGACTTCCAGGCCTCCATGAAGCGCCACGACAAGCCTGTGGACTACGACCGCTACACCGGCTACATGGATGCGCGCGTGCTGATTGAAGGCCTGCGCGCAGCAGGGCCTGGCGTCACCCGGGCCAGCCTGGTCCAGGCCATGGAAGGCCTGGGCAACCTTGACCTGGGCGGCTACAGCTACCAGTTCAGCCCACAGAACCACCACGGCTCGAACTACGTGGACATCGCGGTGGTGGGCTCTGGCGGGGTGTACCGGCAGTGATGGCGTGAGGGCCCGATGAACGCTGCGGCGACAATGGCGGCCCTGTCACCGCTGCCTGTTCATCACTGTGTCCCACACTTCCCCTGTTTTTGACGTCGTCATCATCGGCGCCGGTGCTGCCGGCCTGTTCTGCGCGGGCCAGGCGGGCCAGCGGGGCCTGAAGGTGCTGCTGATCGACCATGCCGAAAAGGTGGCCGAAAAGATCCGCATCTCGGGCGGCGGACGCTGCAACTTCACCAACCGCGACCTGGACCCCGCCGCGCCCCACAAACACTTTGTGGGGCAGAACCCGCAGTTCTGCCGCTCGGCGCTGTCGCGCTACACGCCCGCCGACTTCATTGCGCTGGTGCAAAAGCACGGCATTGCCTTCCACGAAAAACACAAGGGACAGCTGTTTGCCGACCGCTCGGCCGAGGACATCATCGCCATGCTGCTGGCCGAGTGCGCGGCGGGCCAGGTGACGCACTGGCAACCTTGTGCGGTCAAAAATATAAAGTTTTTGGCCCCTGGCGCTTATCCATCAAGCGCTACCAGCTATCAAATTGATACTGACCGTGGCCCGGTGCACGCGCGCTCGCTGGTCATTGCCACAGGCGGGTTGTCCATTCCCAAGATCGGCGCCACCGACTTTGGCTACCGGCTGGCGCAGCAGTTCAACATCCCGCTTGTCGAGCGCCGCCCGGGCCTGGTGCCGCTGACTTTTGATGGCACGGGTTGGGCGCCGTATGCGCAACTCGCGGGCTTGGCGCTTCCGGTGCAAATCAGCACCGGGGCCAAGAAAACCCGTATGGCCTTCGACGAAGACCTGCTGTTCACCCACCGGGGCCTTTCGGGCCCGGCCGTGCTGCAGATCTCCAGCTACTGGCAGGAAGGCACTCCGCTGGCCATCAACCTCGCGCCCACGGTGGATGTGCCCGCCGCGCTGGCGCAGGGCAAGGCCCGCTCGCGCAAGCTGATCGCCAACGAACTGGCCACCCTGGTCCCCAGCCGCCTGGCCGACGCCTGGGCGCAGCGCGAGGCCGACTGGCAGCGCCCCATCAACGAGGCCAGCGACAAGGCCCTGGCGCGGCTGGCCGAGCAGCTGGCGCGCTGGGAGCTGACGCCCACGGGCACCGAGGGCTACAAGAAGGCCGAGGTCACGCTGGGCGGCGTGGACACCAAGGCGCTGTCGCAGCAGACCATGGAGTGCAAGACGCAGCCCGGCCTGTACTTCATTGGCGAAGTGGTGGACGTGACGGGCTGGCTGGGGGGCTACAACTTCCAGTGGGCCTGGGCCAGCGCTGCGGCGTGCGCGCAGGCGTTGGCAGTGACACTCTCCTGAGGCCCTGCGGGCCTTCCCCCCGCTCTCGCTACGCTGCCGCAACCTCTCGCGTCAACAATCCGCGATGCTGTCGGGCCCAGGCCTCCAACTGGTCCGCAGGCAGCGGGCGGCTGAAGTGGTAGCCCTGCAGCTCTTCGCAGTCCAGCGCGCTCAGCACCTGGGCCGTGGCCAGGTCTTCCACCCCCTCGGCCACAATCTTGAGGCCCAGCGTGTGGCCCAGCGCGATGATGGCGCGCGTGATCGCCATGTCGGCGGGGTTGCTCAGCATGTCGTGCACGAAGGACTTATCCACCTTGAGCCGATCGATGTCAAAGCGCTTGAGGTAGGCCAGGCTGGAATACCCGGTGCCAAAGTCGTCGATGGACAGCTGCACGCCCAGCGATTTGAGCGCGGCCAGTTGCTGCTCGGCCGCGTGGGCGTTGTCCATGAGCTGGGACTCGGTGATCTCCAGCTCCAGCCGGTGGGCCGGCATGCCGGTGCGCACCAGCAGTGCCTCGATGTCGCTGACCAGCAGCGGGTCAGCCAGCTGCGCGGCCGAGAGGTTGACCGAGATGGAGACATGCGCCAGCGGATGGACCAGCGCGCGCGCGGATGGGCCCGACAGCGGCACCTGCCATCGCACCCATTGCTCGCAAGCCTGCTGCAGCACCCAGCCGCCGATCGCGCGGATCATGCCGGTCTCCTCGGCAATGGGGATGAATTCGCTGGGCGGGATGTGGCCCAGGGTGGCGTTGTTCCACCGCAGCAGGGCCTCCACGCCCAGCAGGCCGCCGCCCTTGGCGGACAGGCGCGGCTGGTAGTGCAGGCTCAGCTCCTGGCGCTCCAGCGCGCGGCGCAGTTGCTGCTCCATCGTCTGGCGGGCCAGCGCGCGCTGGTCGGTCTCGGCCGAATAGAACAGCGCCATGTCGCGGCCCGTGGTCTTGGCCTCGTACATGGCGGCGTCGGCACGGCGCATGAGCTCGTCGATGTCGCTGCCGTCCTCGGGGTAGACGGCGATGCCCACACTGCACGACACGTTCAGCTCGTGCCCTTCCACCGGGTGGCTCTGGCGGATGAGCGGAATCAGGCGCCGCTCCACCAGCTGCTGCACATCCTCGCGCCCGGCCACGTCGCGCATCACCACCACGAACTCGTCGCCGCCCAGGCGGCTGACCGTGTCGCGGCTGCGCACGGCCTGCGTGAGGCGCCCGGCCACCGAGCGCAGCAGGCCGTCGCCGATGTGGTGACCCAGCGTGTCGTTGATGGCCTTGAAGCGGTCCAGGTCGATGAACAGCACAGCCACCTTCTCGCCCGTGATCGGCGCCTGCGCCAGCGCCATCTGCAGACGCTGCACGCACAGCGAACGGTTGGGCAACTCGGTGAGCACGTCGTGGTGCGCCAGGAACTGAATGCGCTCTTCGCTGCGCTTGCGGTCGGTGATGTCGATGGCGATGCCGATGTGGTTGGCCAACGTACCACCCTTGGTCTCGCGCACGGCCGACACCATAAGCCAGGCCGGATAGGTCTCGCCCGAGCGGCGGCGAAACCGCACCTCGCCCTGCCACGACTCCTTGTCGAGCATGGTGCGGTGGATCTGCGCCGACAGCGGCTCGGCACCCGACTCTTCCAGCAGAAAGCCCAGGTCCTCGCCGATGACCTCGTAAAAGTCGTAGTGCGTGCTGCGGCAGAACGCCTTGTTCACGCTGATGATCTGCTGATCGGCGTTCATGATGATGATGCCCTCGGACGAGGCCTCGAACACCTTGGCCCACAGCTCCAGCCGCTGCTCCATCACTTTGAGCACATTGATGGGCGTGAACGCGGTGAGCACCGAATCGCGCCCCTGGAACTGCAGGCGCCGCGCCGACAGCACGGCCCAGGAAGGCTCGGCGGTGCCCTTCCAGCGCACCTCGAACTCATCGACCGAGCCCTGGTCCGCCAGGCGCTGGAAGAAGCGCGCCCGCACGCCGGGCTCCAGCCCCACGGCCCACGGGTCGGTCTTGCGGTCACCCAGCCAGTGGGCAGCCGGGGCGTTGGAGTGCAGCACCTCGTGCTCGGGCACCGAGGTGACCACCATGGGGATGGGGAAGGCCTCGACCAGCTCGCGCTGGGCCTCGGCCGCGCGCGCGCTGGCGGCCAGCTCCTGCTGTAGCACGCGGTCGCGGTCAAGCTGGGACAGCATTTCATTGAAAGCCGTGACGAGACGCCCGATCTCGTCACGGCTGACCCAGTGCGCGCGCAGTGTGTGGTCGCCGCTTTTGCGCACCTCGTCGGCCACCCGCGCCAGTTGCTGCAGCGGCTTGGCGATCTGCCGCGCCACCAGCGTCACGAGGGAGAGGATGCAGCCCAGCAGCACCAGCGCGGTGCCTAAATGCAGCCACATGCGAGCGAAGAGCCCATCCACACGGCGGTTGAGCAGCCGCTCCAGGTCCACGATACCCACCGTCCAGGCATCGCGCAGCGCGCCCAGCACCTGCATCTGCTGCGTGCCCACCTGCGCCATGGTCAGGCGCGACTCCCCCGCCGCCACACCCTGCAGCAACGCCTGGAAGCCCTCCAGGGATTGGTGGAGCGCCTCGCGCGGCCCCTGCAAGGCCGCCCGCATTTCGGGCGAACCTGCGATGAATGCCTGGTTGTAGTCCGCCTCAATGCCCTGCATCACAGCATCCAGCCGCCCCACCAGCGTGAGCAACTCAAAGGACCACTGCGGACCGCGCCCGGTCTGCGCCGCGTTCAAGAACACCACCGTGTCGTGCACCGCCTGCAGCAGCTCTGGAAACCGCAGCACCACCAACGACATGCCGTAGTAGCTGTCGAGATCGGGGTCCAGAATCAGGTTGGACTGGTTGCCTACCGTGGTCAGCAGCTCGCGGCCCTCGCGCAGCAGCTGGCTGCGCATCCCGGTCAGCACCTGCGCATCCGTTGCAGACGGCGGCCTGGCGGCCAGTTGCCCGAGCACCATGCTGAAGCGTTCGCCCACTTCCTGTGTGCGCAACTGCTCGTCATACGCCTTGCGCACACCCGTCAGCCGTGCAATCACATCGCCCGCCAGCGGCGGCTGCTGGGATGCATCCAGAAACTGCCCCATGAGCCCGTCGCGCAGCACCGCAGCATACGTGGTGCCCACGATCTCCTTGCGTGTGAAATCGATGGCCACGTACTTTTCGTGGATCAGGATGCTGGACACATAGATCACCGCCGACAGGTCCAGCAGGTAGATGAGCATGAGCTTGCGCCCCACACTGAGGCGGCCCAGCCAGCCCGAAACGCGGTGCATGAATGCCATGGTGTCTGTGGCGGCAGGCCCACCCGGGCGGATGACCTGGGCAACCCACCGACGGTGGTAAGTGATTGTTACAACGTGAAGCAATTTCCACGCCATTGCGCGGCCCGAGGATGGACGGAGGCAATGCCTCCGGTGAGAACGACCTCAGTCCTTGTTCGGGCGCGGCCCACAGCCGTGCCACATGGCCCATGCCCAGCCAGGCCACCAGTGGGGGCGTCCCGCAGCGCGGGACGGGACGCAGGGAGCTGCACAGGGGTACTTCCCATCCGCGCCACAAAGGCTATAATCTCCGGCTTTGCTGGCAATGCCCCGTCGGCCAAATACTAGTTACAGACGGGGAAACCGCTTTGTACGGACTTGAGGCCCGATCTCCCCAAGCCCCTCTGCAGGCACCATTTGGAAAACCATTAGCTAATGACTACGATCCGCGTAAAAGAAAACGAACCCTTTGACGTTGCACTGCGCCGCTTCAAGCGCACCATTGAAAAGCTCGGCCTGCTGACCGACCTGCGCGCCCGTGAGTTCTACGAAAAGCCCACCGCCGAGCGCAAGCGCAAGAAGGCAGCCGCCGTGAAGCGCCACTACAAGCGCGTTCGCAGCATGCAACTGCCCAAGAAGATGTACTGATCCATCTTCGGCCCCGAGCCTTTTGCTTGGGTCCCAAAACCCGCGCTAGGGACGCCAAGCGCGGGTTTTTGTTTTTCGGGTTTGCCAAAAGGCTTTCTGGCGTCGTTGCAACCCCTTGCCGTAGCGAGACTACTGTCTGCGGCGTTGACGCCTAGCCAGAAAGCCTTTTGGCAAACCCTTGTCCCTGTTTGAAACCCAAAAAAGGAAGCCGCCATGAGCCTCAAGGACCAGATCACCGAAGACATGAAAACCGCCATGCGCGCCAAGGACAGTGAGCGCCTGGGCACCATCCGCCTGCTTCAGGCTGCGATGAAGCAAAAGGAAGTGGACGAGCGCATCGTGCTGGACGACGCCGCCGTGGTCGCCATCGTGGACAAGCTCATCAAGCAGCGCAAGGATTCCATCACCGCTTTTGAAGGCGCTGGCCGTCAGGACCTGGCCGACAAGGAAAAGGCCGAGATGGCCGTGCTGCAGGCCTACCTGCCCGAGCGCATGTCGGCCGAAGAAACGCTGGCTGCCGTGAAGGCCATCGTGGCCGAAATCGGCGCATCAGGCCCTGGCGACATGGGCAAGGTGATGGGCGTGGTCAAGACCCGCCTGGCGGGCAAGGCCGACATGGGCCAGGTGTCGGCCGCCGTGAAGGCTGCGCTGGCGGGCTGACCGCCCCCTCACCACCACCCAGTCAGTATCTTTTTGATAGCTGCTACCGCTTGCCAGACGGGCGGTAGCAGCTATTTTTGCTTCAAACCGGGGTGCTTCCCCCCGCGTCGGCATCCCGCGCCATCCACCCGGCGCGGAAATGCTCCTGCAGAAACTCCACGCACACCCGCACCTTGGCCGACCGCTCCAGCCGCGTGGGGTACACGGCCCACACGTTGGCCTCCTGCTGCCACTGCGGCAGCACCTGCACCAGGCGCCCTGCCTGCAGGTGCGTACCCACATCCCACAACGAGCGCAGCACGATGCCGCGGCCATCGACGGCCCACTGCACGGCCATCTCGCCGTTGTTGGCCGACAGCGGGCCACGCACCTTGACCGACTCTTCCTGCGCGCCGCTGCGCAGGCGCCACACGCCAAACGGGTGGTCGCGCTCCTTGATCACCAGGCAATCGTGCGCGGCCAGGTCGGCCACCGTGCGCGGCGAGCCCTTGCGCTGCAGGTAGGCGGGCGCTGCGCACAACACGCGGTGGTTGTCGGCCAGGCGGCGGGCAATGAGGTGCGGGGCAATTTCATCGCCCACGCGCACGTCCAGGTCAAACCCTTCGCCCGCCACGTCCACCAGCCGGTCGAACACCTCCAGCCGCACCTGCAGCCCCGGGTGCTGCTCCACCAGCCGCGACAGCGCGGGCGCCACGATCTGGCGGCCGAAGCCAAAGCTGCTGCTCACCCGCAGCAGCCCGCGTGGCTCGCTGCGCGTGATGGCCACCTCCTGCATGAGTTGCTCCATGTCGTCCAGGATGCGCAGCGCCCAGTGGAAAACGCGCTCGCCCTCCTCCGTCACCGCCACCCGGCGGGTGGTGCGATGCAGCAGCTTGACCTGCAGGTCCTGCTCCAGCAGGCGGATGCGCTTGCTCACATAGGCGGGCGACGTGCCGAGCTCGGCAGCTGCCGCGCCAAAGCTGGACTTGCGCACCACCGCCGTAAAAACGCGCAAATCGTCGGCTGAGGGAGTTTTATGCACGATATGTGAAAAATGGAGCCACAGTTGGCAGATTGTAGTTTTTGATGGCGCTCGGAATAATGCAGTGCACACACCGACCGCACCCACCTGCGGCTTCCCTCTACCCTGCCCCCACCATACCCAGCACCATGAACGCACCCACCACCAAGACCTACCGCATCGCCGTCCTGCCCGGAGACGGCATCGGCAAAGAAGTCATGCCCGAAGGA
>NZ_JBMDJC010000023.1:0-85656 GCF_057808995.1 Acidovorax sp. FG60 | reverse complement strand
CTCATAGCTCAATCCTCTCAGAGAAAAGAGCCTCCTCAAAACCCGGGGCGGTTCAGGGCATAGAAGTAAGTCAGAACTAGCTATCGCGAGAGCGTACTTGTCCCACGGAAGAGAGACATGGAGTGGCTAGTCGCTCAATCGAGCACTGTAGCCTGGGGAGTTAAAAAGATGAGAAAGAAGATCACTGGAAATAGCAATCTGGATGCGTTTTCTCCCGTGTTTGTCAAGGACAAGGGGAAGAGGCTGAGGGTTTATGGATCTGATGAGAGCGAGGCGTTACGCCTGATGAAGGATCTGGAGAAAACCTGCGTTGCACTTTTCAAAGATAAAGATGTCGTCTTCACCTGTACGAAGGGGAAGCGACTGGCCTGCAGTCAGGCGGGGAGAGACCTTTACCGAATTGCCCGTAGCAATTTGCTCGCGCGCATTGAGGAAATATTTCCAGAGTTTCACTTCAACCCGTTTGTGAGGGCTGCCATCGAATCAATAAAAGCAGAGACGGGTGGCTTACAGCCCTATCCAGTAGAGGTTTACGAGTCATTCGGTGAGACGCAATCGATTGCTGACAGGATGAACAGAATCGTGGATCGTCTGCGCAAAACATTGAGCAACGAGAACTTCAAGGACACAATCCAGAACTATGAGAGAGCAGTTAATCAGAACAGAAGGTCCCTTTCACGTTTCGTTGATGCAATCTTTCGGCGGTATGCAAAAGTCTTGGTCATCAGATTGGACCTTTCCTATCTCAAATCCTCCTTGAGACCATTGGATGAGCAGAATCTCAGTTTTGAGGATGTTGCACGGCACCGTGAGAAACTCTTGGTTGATCTGCGAAAGATGTTCAGGGGAAAGATGATCAGTTATGTTTGGAAGCTGGAGTATGGTCCCATGAGGGGTTATCACTACCACACAGTCTTCTTCTTTGATGGGTCGCAATGTATGCAAGACATTGTGATTGCCAAACTCATCGGTGAACACTGGGAGAATGTGGTAACCGAGGGTGGTGGTGCATACTGTAACTGCAACTTAAAAAAGGAGCATTACCGGGTCGTAGGTATAGGAATGATTGAGTACGACAATTGGGACAAGATTAACAATCTTAAAAGCAGAACGCTGGAATACCTTGTAAAGGCTGACTACTACGTCAAATCAATAGCATGCACAAAAATGCGAACGCTAGGAAAGGGCGCTGCACCTAAGCCTGCCACCACACTCAGGGGGAGGCCGAGAGGGCGTGCTCGACCTGAGTTTGGGGTACGCTTCCCAATGCCTGCGTCGCTTGCAACCCTTCGACAACGTTAGTTAATAAAGAGCATCGAAATTGTCTGGGGCGGAGTGCTCCATGTACAGAGAACCCAGTTTTGTATCATTTTTTAGCCATCGACGAACATTTTCCTCGAGATTTTCGTACTTCGGCAGGGCTGTATATTTGGAATTTTTGTAGATTTCCTCAAAGACAGGTTCGGCATGCTTGAGGAGTTGTTTTATGTTTTTCCATCCATCGGGCGCGGGTTTCTTGTCAACAATGGTCGCGAATAAAGCCTCTATTAGAGGTAGCGTAGCGTCTTGATTTTTGGCCTTACCACCTTTTGCGCGATGATATCGTTCCACATCTTTGTGTGCAAGGTGGTCCTGTACCAATTCCCACGAATCGTAACATCCCAAGTAATATTGAGCTTGAGAGTAGTAGAGCAAAGCAGCATCCATTTTTTGTTTTTCATACCAGTAGAGGGTTAATCCCATGTACTTGATGTAAGCCTCAAATTGGTATTTCCTGTCGTACGCTTTGGCCTTCGTTAGGGCTGGGAAGTAGCCGAAGTCATCCGGTGTATTTCCTTTTTCAAAGGTGGCGACGATGCTTGTTACCCTTTCAAAGAGGTCTTCGCCGAATTTGGCTTTAAATTTTTCTGGAAATTCCTCTATTATCTTTTCAAGGGCGTCCGGCATTTGAGGGTTTCTTGTAACAGTCGGATGGAGTAGTTTGGAGATGGATTGCTTTGGATCTTTGGTCATAGCCGCTCCCGGAAAACAGACGCCACTTTCATTTTTGAGGAAGCCGGTGAACTACGAACGCCTCCCAAGCATTCATGAGTTCCCGTCTCTGCTCTAAGAGGTCAGTCCTATGGTAGGCTGCCTCCACCTTGTCTTTGATAGTGTGAGCCAATGACCGCTCCGCAAGGTCACGTGCAACCCCCTTCTCACTACACCAGTCCCGAAAGCTAGATCGGAAACCATGGGCCGTCGCCACCCTTCCAGGGGTGTCGCTGTGAGCCTTGAGCCTGCGCAGAAGCGACGTGATCGCCATGTCGGAGAGTTCGACTTGATCCCGTACCGAAGGAAACACCAGGGTTTCGTGCAGGCCCTTTTGTTCTTCAAGGATGGCCATCACCCGTGGAGACAGCGGGACGCGATGGGGAAACTTTGCCTTCATGCGCTCGGCAGGGATCGTCCAGACTTTGTTCTTGAGATCGACCTCGTTCCAAGTCATCCCACGCGCCTCGCCCGAGCGGCAGGCGGTCAGAATCACAAATTCAAGCAATGTGCGTGTCACCTCAGGTCGGTTGCCCGGCCTGAGGTGTTTCTGCGCGAATTCTGGAATGTCTTTCCAGGGCATGGCGGGATGGTGTTGCGTCCGCACTGCCTTGCCTGGCTGCTGCGCGAGCAGGTGTCCAACGACATCAACGGGGTTTGACTGGCAGTAACCGTGGGCCCAACCCCAGCCAATCACGGCATGGATGCGCTGTTTGACTCGGCTGGCTGTTTCTGCCTTGGTGAGCCAGATGGGCTTAAGTACCTCTGCAACGTCGCCTGGTTGGATCTCTTGCAGAAGTTTGCTCCCCAGCTTTGGGAAGACGTATTCCTGCAAGGTGTTGATCCATTGCTGACCATGCTTGGGGTTCTTCCAGCCAGGAAGAAGGTCTCCATGGAGTGTATGTGCGGCTTCTTTGAAGGTAGGGACCCGTGGTTTGTCTTCGATCTTTGCCTTCTCTTCCAACGGATCCTTGCCTTCGGCCAGTTCAATGCGCATAGCGGTCGCACGCTTGCCCACTTCCGCGATGCTTATCTCTGGGTATGTGCCAAGGCCCGCGTTTCGACGTTTGCCCGAAACGGGGCTGACGTATCGCAGGACCCACTTACCGTGGCCTTTGGTTTTGGAAGGGTGCAGAGCCAGGCCAGTGATGCCGCCGTGGGGAATTGCCGGATCGGTTGGCTTAATGCTCCGGGCTCTGGTGTCAGTGATCGTGGCCATTGGTGATGCTGAATAGTATGCCATTCAGTATGCCATCACATGCCTTTCTTTGTCGGTGGTTTTTGAACTCCGTTGGACGCTAGTTCCATAAAAAACAAAGACTTAGAGTTATTTTTTGTATGCCTCTGGTCATCCTTGAATGCCATCATGGCAGACTCCGTTTCCGCCAAGATAAAGCCCAAGTGATTCATTCACTTGGGCTTTTTTCTTGTGATGCATTCGTCTTGGCGCCTTGTCTGCCGCGCCTGGCGAATTCGCCTGACTCACGCTGCGCTCATTCGTCGATAGACGCGCTCCAGCGGCTGCCCCAATCGCCCCCCTTGTTGCTCACCTTGTCGATCTCGCGCCGATCCCGTTTGGTAGGGCGGCCTTCGTGCAGCGTGGCGGCGGGTTCTGGTGCCAGGCGGCGCAACTCCGCAGCCTTTTCGCGGGTGGCGATGCTATCGGGCGTTTCCTGGTACAGCTGTTGGGCGACAGGTGCCGGGCCGCGCGCTCCGCTCAGGCCCATCACCAGCACCGTACGGGCGACCGGCCCCTGGCGCAGCGCGACGGTATCGCCGCAGCGCAGGTCCCGCGCGGGTTTGGCCAGTTGGCCATTGACGGTGACGCGGCCTTTGCCGATTTCTTCGGTGGCCAGGCTGCGGGTTTTGTAAAAGCGCGCGCACCAGAGCCATTTGTCCAGCCGCATTGTCTCCAGGGTGTTCATGCCGGGGATTGTGCCGCGTGTGCGGGGTTGCCCATGTCAGCCGATGGCGCGGCCAGTGGCAGGCGCACCACGGCGTCCAGCCCTGTCAGTCTGCTGCCCACCATGCGGTTGGTTAAGGCGATGCTGCCACCGAGGGCTTGCACGATCTCATGGCAGATCGCCAGGCCCAGGCCGCTGCCCGCGCGCACGTCGCCGGCCGAAAAGGGCTGAAAGAGGCGTGTCGCCAGTTCGTCGTCGATGCCGGGGCCGTGGTCGCTGATGGTCAGCGCCACATGGTGGCTGTCGGTGCGCAGATCCACCGTGAGTTCACTGCCCTGTGGGGCGTGGCGCACAGCGTTGTGCAACAGGTTGCGGCTCAGCTCGCGCAGCATCCACTCATGAGCCTGCACCCGGGCGGGCTCGGTGTGTATGCCGAAATCCAGGTCGCGCTGGGCGATCAGTGGCGAGATTTCTAGCGCCACGGTACGCAGCATTTCGTCCAGCCGTGTGGTTGGTGGGGTGCTTTGCTGGCGCAGTTGCTCTACCTTGGCGAGGGCCAGCATCTGGTTGGCCAGCTGCGTTGCACGGTCCACGGTGTCGCTGATTTCATGCAGGGCCTGCTGGGGCTCCACGTCGCCGCGCAGGGCGGACTGCACCTGGGTCTTGAGCACTGCCAGCGGCGTGCGCAGTTGGTGCGAGGCATCCCGCACAAAGCGCTTCTGGTGTCGCAGCAGGTGGCGCAGGCGCTGCATGACCTCGTTGGTGGCATCGATGAGCGGCTGCAGTTCGCGCGGGGTGGAGGGAGCCGCGATGGGGCTCAGGTCGCCCTCCCTGCGCCCTTGTAGCTGCAGGCTCAGCTGCCGCACAGGGTGGATGGCCCGCTGCACCACCAGCACCACGGTCAACGCGATCACGGCGACGAGCAGGGCCTGGCGCAGCAGGGTGTTGCGCAGAATCTGCAAGGCCAGGGTTTCGCGCACCTCCAGGGTTTCGGCCACCTGGATCACGGCCATGGTGCGGCCTTCCGAGCTGGCCACGGGCTGCAGCAGCACGGCCACGCGCACATCGCGCTCCCGAAAGCGGTCGTCATAGAAATCCACCAATGCCGCATACGGCGGGCGGGCCGGTATCTGGCCGCGCCATACCGGCAGTTCGGCAAATCCAGAAACCAGGTCGCCTTGCAAGGTGGACACGCGGTAGAACATCTGGCTCTGGTTGTCCGCCTCAAAGGCTTCCAGCGCGGAGTAGGGCACCGTGGCGCGCAACTCTGCCGCTTCGTCGTAGCCCCGCACATCGAGTTGCTCGCTGATGCTTTTGGCCGATGCCAGCAGGGTGCGGTCATAGGCCGTATTGAGCGAGGCCAGGGTCTGCTGGTAGAGGCTGTAGGTGTTGAACCCGATGAACAGCACCACCGGCAGCAGAATGCCCAGCAGCAGGCGCCTGCGCAACGAAGGGTGGCGGCCAGAGTCCGTTGCAGCGCTCATGTGTCGGCCCGTAGCAGGTAGCCCAGCCCGCGCAGGGTCATCAGCGTGAGGCTCGTGCCTGCCAGCTTCTTGCGCAGGCGGTACACCACGACCTCAATGGCCTCGTACTGCACATCCAGCTGGCCGGGGAACACCAGTTCGTACAGCCGCTCCTTCGTTACAGCGTGGCCGGGCTGGGCGAGCAGAGCGTGCATCAGTGCCAGTTCGCGCGGTGTCAGCTCCATCACTTCGCCATTCAGGTAGAGCGCGCCGCTGTCCTTGTCGTAACGGATGGCGCCGATCTGCACGGTGCTGGGCGCCAGCGGCGCCACGGTGGGATCTGCGCTGCGCCGCACCAGGGCGCGCAGGCGCGCCTCCAGCTCGTCCAGGTCAAAGGGTTTGGGCAGGTAGTCATCGGCACCCGCGTTCAGGCCCATCACGCGGTCGCCCACAGTGCCGCGTGCAGTGAGGATGAGCACGGGGGTGCGCAGCCCGCGCGAGCGCGCCTGCTGCAGCACCTGCAGGCCGTCGAGCCCGGGCAGGGTCAGGTCCAGGATCACCGCGTCGGGCTGCCGTGCGGCCCACTGGCTGAGCGCCGCGCGGCCGTCGCCCACGGCGGTGACTTCCATGCCACGGCGTGTCAGGGCGCGGTGCAGCGTGGCTTGCATGGTGGGGTCGTCTTCAACAAGAAGCAATTGCATGCGCGGCACCATAGCACCGTCTCATCGGCCCGGTCGCATGAGTGTTTTCCCTGAGTTCATGGACAGCCGTTTGACAGGCAGGGCGCGCATCATCGAGCGGTTCGCAAACCTTACAAGGAGACACCATGCGTCGCGATACCTTCCTCAAATCAATGGCTGCCATGGCCGCCGCAGGCGTGTTGCCTGTGTCGGCCCAGAGCGCTCCGGCCCTCAAGATGATGATTCCCGCCAACCCCGGCGGTGGCTGGGATTCCACCGGCCGTGCCCTGGGCAAGGCCATGCAGGATGCGGGCGCAGCGGCGTCGGTGTCCTATGACAACAAGGGTGGCGCCGCTGGTGCGATCGGTCTGGCCCAGTTCGTCAATGCCAGCAAGGGCGATCCCAACGCGATGATGGTGATGGGCGCCGTGATGCTGGGCGGCATCATCACCGGCAAGCCGCCGGTCGGCCTGGACAAGGTCACGCCCCTGGCGCGCCTGACCAGCGAATACAACGTGTTCGTGCTGCCCGCCAACTCGCCTTTCAAGACCATGAAGGATGTGGTGGACCAACTCAAGAAGGACCCCGGCAGCGTGAAGTGGGGCGGTGGTTCGCGCGGCTCTACCGAGCACATTGCGGCAGCCATGATTGCGCGCGAAGTGGGCGTGGACCCCGCCAAGATCAACTACGTGGCGTTCCGTGGGGGTGGTGAGGCCACCGCCGCCATCCTGGGCGGCAACGTCACCGTGGGCGGCAGCGGCTACAGCGAGTTTGCCGAGTACATCTCTGCGGGCAAGATGCGTGCGGTGGGTGTCACCTCGGGCTCGCGCCTTAAGGGCGTGAACGTGGCCACGCTCAAGGAGCAGGGCATCAACGTGGAAATCGGCAACTGGCGTGGCGTGTATGGCGCGCCCGGCATCACGGCCGAGCAGCGCAAGGCACTGATCGACGCCCTGTCCAAGACCTTCAAGCACAAGGCCTGGCAGGATGCCATGGAGAAGAACGGCTGGACCCCTGCATGGATGGCGGGTGACGAGTTTGCCAACTTTGTGGACGCCGAGTTCGCCAGCATGCGCGCCACGATGGCCAAGTCTGGAATGATCTGATCTGAGACAAGCAAGCAGGTCAAGGCGCTGGCTGCGCGCCCCTGACAGGGGTGTGCGGCCATGCCGCCGACCGCTCGGTGCGAAAGAAAAACATGACACAACAACATTCATCGCGCTCCAAGCCTTTGCAGACCCTGATCGGTGCGGGGCTGGTGGTGCTGGCGCTGTGCCTGGCCTGGGGGGCCAGTTCGGTCAGCTCTGAGGCTGGCTATGGCGGTGTAGGCCCCAATTTCTTTCCCTGGGTGGTCAGCATTGCCATCCTGATTTGTGGTGTGCTTTGCGTGGTGCACGCGCTGACAGGCGGGTTTCGCGACCTGGAAGAAGGGTCCGGCGACACGCACGCCCACTGGAAGGGCTTCATCTGGGTGTCGGCCGGGCTGCTGCTCAATGCCTTGCTCATCACCACGCTGGGCTTCATCCTGAGTTGCGCACTGTGCTTTGTGCTGTCGGTGCGGGGCTTCAGGAGTTCGGAAGGCGAGTTGGACCTGCGCCTGCAGGCCTGGATCAAAGACTCCGCCATCGGCGTGGCCGTGTCTGCGCCCGTGTTCTGGATGTTTACGCAATTGCTGGCCATCAACCTGCCCGGCCTGACCAATACGGGGTGGCTGTAAAGCCTGCATGTTATGGATACCTTAAACCTTTTGATGCAGGGTTTTGCGACCGCTGCAACACCCATTAACCTGATGTGGGCCTTTGTGGGCTGCATCATCGGCACCGCCGTGGGCGTGTTGCCTGGCATTGGCCCGGCCGTGGCCGTGGCCATGTTGCTGCCCATCACCGTCAAGGTCGAGGCCACGGCCTCCATGATCTTCTTTGCGGGCATCTACTACGGCGCCATGTACGGCGGCTCCACCACGTCCATTTTGCTCAATACGCCCGGTGAGGCCGGGTCCATGGTCACGGCCATGGAGGGCAACAAGATGGCCAAAAGCGGCCGCGCCGGTGCGGCGCTGGCCACCGCTGCCATTGGCTCGTTTGTGGCGGGCACCATTGCCACCATCCTGGTCACGTTCTTTGCGCCCCTGGTCGCGGAATACGCTGTGCGCCTTGGTCCGCCCGAATACTTCATGCTGATGGTGCTGGCCTTCACCACCGTGAGCGCGGTGCTGGGCAAGAGCACGCTGCGTGGCATGGTCGCGCTGTTCGTTGGCCTGGCCATGGGCCTCATTGGTATCGACCAGCTCACCGGGCAAGCCCGCTACACCGGCGGTGTGCCAGAGTTGATGGACGGCATCGAGGTCGTGCTGATCGCCGTGGGCCTGTTTGCCGTGGGCGAAGCCCTGTACAACGTGATGTACGAGGGCCGCACCGACGAAACGCAGAACCGCCTGACCAGCACGCACATGACCAAGGAGGAGTGGAAGCGCTCTTGGCCTGCGTGGATTCGCGCCACGTTCATCGGTTTTCCGTTTGGCACCGTGCCCGCTGGCGGTAGCGAGATCCCGACCTTCCTGAGCTACGCCGCTGAAAAAAAGCTGAGCAAGAACCCCGAAGAGTTCGGCACCACCGGCGCCATCGAAGGTGTGGCCGGCCCCGAAGCCGCCAACAACGCGGCCATCACGGCCACGCTGATCCCGCTGCTCACGCTGGGCATTCCCACATCGAATACCACGGCCATCCTGCTTGGCGCGTTCCAGAACTACGGCATCCAGCCCGGCCCCCAGCTGTTTGACACCAACGGTGCGCTGGTGTGGGCGCTGATCGCGTCGATGTACATCGGCAACGTGATGCTGCTCATCCTGAACCTGCCTTTGGTGGGCCTGTGGGTCAAGCTGCTGAACATTCCCAAGTCATACCTGTACGCGGGCATTCTGGTGTTCTCCACGCTCGGTGTGTATGGCATGCGCCAAAGCGCGTTCGACCTGGTGCTGCTGTACGCCATTGGCCTGCTGGGCGTGGTGATGCGCCGCTTTGACTTCCCGGCTGCGCCGGTGGTGGTGGGCATGATCCTGGGTCCCTTGGCGGAAGCCCAGATGCGCAATGCCGTGGCCATTGGCGAAGGCAAGTGGAGCATCTTCGTGGAGCGTCCAGGCTCGCTGACCCTGATCGTCATCGTGCTGGCCGTGCTGATCGTGCCGCGCCTGCTGCGGCGCTGGGCGGCGCGCAAGCTGGCATTGGTGCAGACCTGACCGGCGCGCAGCGCGCGCCCTTCACCCAAAAAAAACCGCGCTGCAATGGCGCGGTTTTTTGTTTCTTGGGGCACCCGTTGGCACGAATGTTTTTTCAGCATCTGCGCAAGCCAGACACCGGGGGCTGGACGCCCCCGGTGCCCTCCCCACCAAGGTGACTTGCGTGCTCACAAGCCGTGGATCGTACCATAAAATGCGAATAGTTCTTATTTGCAAAGGTGGCGCATGCATTCACTTCCGCAAGAGTTTCTGGCACTTTGCCGCCAATTGGGCGATGTGCAAAAGCGCTGCAGTGCCACGGTGGCAGCCCAGGCGGCACAGATCGATGCCCTCCAGGCCCAGGTGCTGCGGCTGCGTGCCGAGGTGATCGTGCGGGACACGCGCATGGCCATGGCGCAGGATGCGCTGGCGCAGTGGAAAGCGGCCCACCCCAGCCTGCCGCGCCGCAAGGCGATGGCCCGCCACATCAGCATGCTGGCCGAGCGCATTGCCAGTCTGTCGCGCGAATGCCTGCGCTGGCGGCTGGCGGCCGAGGCGCCCGCCCAGCCCGTGCAGCCCGAAGGTAGTCTGGGCGTGGCAGGCCATCCTTCTGCGGCCAAGGGCAAAGGCTGCGCCGAGCCCGATGCCGCGCCGGACGGCACCCTGGACGCCAATCTGGCCGCTGCCGACCTGGTGATCTGCCAGACGGGCTGCATCAGCCATGACGAGTACTGGCGCGTGCAGGACCACTGCCGCCGCACGGGCAAGCCCTGCATCCTGGTGGACCAACCCCTGGCCGTGCGCGAGGCTGAGGCGCTGGCCGCCGTTCAGCCCATGGTGGTTCTGCGCATGACGCGCGCGCAGAGCCCGGTGGGCAATGCACAGGCGACCGACGGGTATGTGGTTCTGGATAAAAATAGCCTCTAGCGCTTGATGATATTGTGCTCATAGCTATAAAAATAGTAGCATCTGGATTTGCAGGTAAATGCGCGGCAGCTGCGCGGTGACAGCGGCGTGACTGTTCTTCGGCCCACCCCGCCGCGCTACCATCCGCAGATGCCTTTGCTCACCGATGACGCCCCCGCACTGCCGCTGGATGCCCAGGGCATCCTGGAACTGGCGGCACGCTCCATGTTTCAGCTGTTCTCCAGCGTCAGCCAGGGCATGTTCCTGGTGGACCGCAGCGGGCGCATCGTGTGGGTGAACGAGGGCTACCAGCGTTTTCTGCCCGACCTTGGGTTCTCTTCGGTGGACCAGTTTGTCGGCCGCACGGTGGAAGAGGTGATCCCCAACACCCAGATGCGCCGCGTGCTGGAGACCGGCCAGCCCGTGCTGATTGACCTGCTCACCAACAAGGCTGGCACCTTCGTGGTCAGCCGCATCCCGCTGCGCGACGATGCGGACCGCGTGATCGGCGCCATCGGCATCGTGCTGTTCGACCACCCCGAGACCACGCTGCAGCCGCTGATCAGCAAGTTTGCCCTGCTGCAGCGCGACCTGGACGATGCCCGGCGCGAGCTGGCCAGCCAGCGGCGGCGCAGCCTGACGGTGGCGGGTGACGGCGAGCGGCGGTCCAAATACACCTTTGCCAGCTTCATCGGGTCGAGCCCCGCTGCGGCCGAGGTCAAGCGCCAGGCACGCCGTGCAGCGCAGTCCACCAGCCCGGTGCTGCTGCTGGGCGAGACAGGCACCGGCAAAGAGCTGCTGGCCCACGCCATCCACGCTGCATCCAGCCGTGCAAGCGGCCCGTTTGTCAGCGTCAACATCGCTGCCGTGCCCGACACGCTGCTGGAGGCCGAGTTCTTTGGCGTGGCGCCCGGCGCCTACACCGGCGCGTCGGCCAAGGGGCGCGATGGCAAGTTCAAGCTGGCCGATGGCGGCACGCTGTTCCTCGACGAAATCGGCGATATGCCCCAAAGCCTGCAGGCCAAGCTGCTGCGCGCGCTGCAGGAAGGGGAGATCGAGCCGCTGGGCAGCAACAAGCTCGTGCCCTTCAACGTACGCATCCTGGCCGCCACCTCGCGCGATCTGGCTGGCCTGGTGCGTGAAGGCAGGTTCCGCGAAGACCTGTTTTACCGCCTGCACGTGCTGCCGGTGCGCGTGCCACCACTGCGTGCGCGGCGCAGTGACATTCCGGCACTGGTCGAGGCTCTGGGCGATGACCTGGCGCTGCGCAACGGCACGCCACCGCCCGAGCTGCTGCCCGAGGCCATGGCCTTGCTCGCTGGCCAGCCCTGGCGCGGCAACATCCGCGAGCTGCGCAACGTGCTGGAGCAGGCCGTGATGCGCAGCGAGGGCCAGTCCATCGACGCGGCGCAGCTCGAACGCATCCTGCGCGAAGCGGGCGTGGAGCCCGCCGCGCCGGTGCAGGACACCACCGCCGTGGTGGTCGAGGCCGAGGACGAGTCGCGCTACCTGCGGCCCCTGGCCGAGCAGGTGGCCGAACTGGAGCAGCGGGCCATCCATGCCGCCATGAAGGCCCATGGTGGCAACAAGCTGGCCACGGCGCGGCAGCTCGGTATCTCACGCGCCACGCTCTATGGACGCCTGGAAAACCCTGAATAAATTTCAGGCAATTGTCTGAAATTTAGACATTTATTGTGTATTGAATTCAGGCATTGCCTCCAGTGTGTGAGGAAAAGCTTCTTTGAAATCAAGCACTTGGCTGTTGGCACAGACTGTGCAATAAAGAAGCATCACAACAGGAGACATCGCCATGCACCGTCGCACTCTGGTCGCCCTCGCTTCCGCAGCCGTTACCGCCGCCACACTTTCCGCCCCCGCATTCGCACAGACCGGCGAAATCCGCATTGCCCACGTGTACAGCAAGACCGGCCCTCTGGAGGCCTATGGCAAGCAGACCCAGACTGGCCTGATGATGGGACTGAACTACGCCACCGGCGGCAGCATGACGGTCAATGGCAAGAAGCTGGTGGTGATCGAGAAAGACGACCAGGGCAAGCCCGACCTGGGCAAGAGCCTGCTGGCCACCGCGTACTCTGACGACAAGGCCGACATCGCCGTCGGCCCCACCGCATCGGGCGTGGCCCTGGCCATGCTGCCGGTGGCCGAGGAATACAAAAAGATCCTGCTGGTCGAGCCCGCCGTGGCCGACTCGATCACCGGCGACAAGTGGAACAAGTACATCTTCCGCACGGGCCGCAACAGCAGCCAGGATGCCATCTCCAACGCCGTGGCGGTGGACAAGGAAGGCGTGACCATTGCCACCCTCGCGCAAGACAACGCGTTTGGCCGCGATGGCGTGAAAGCCTTCAAGGACTCGGTCAAGAAGGCCAAGCTTGCCCACGAGGAATACCTGCCCGCTGCCACCACCGACTTCACCGCCGGTGCCCAGCGCCTGATCGACAAGCTCAAGGACCAGCCCGGCCGCAAGATCATCTGGGTGGTCTGGGCCGGTGCAGGCAACCCCTTCAAGATCGCCGACATGGACTTGAAGCGCTATGGCATCGAGATCTCCACGGGCGGCAACATCCTGCCCGCCATGGCCGCGTACAAGAACTTCCCCGGCATGGAAGGCGCTACGTACTACTACTTCGGCATCCCCAAGAACCCCGTGAACGAAGCCCTGGTGGCTGCGCATTACAAGGAGTTCAAGACTCCGCCAGACTTCTTCACCGCCGGTGGTTTCAGCTCGGCCATGGCGCTGGTCACGGCGCTCAAGGCCACGGGTGGCGACACCAACACCAACAAGCTCATCAAGACCATGGAGGGCATGAGCTTTGACACCCCCAAGGGCAAGATGACTTTCCGCAAGGAAGACCACCAGGCCATGCAGAGCATGTACCACTTCAAGATCAAGGTGGACCCGGCCTTTGCCTGGGGCGTGCCCGAACTGGTGCGCGAGATCAAGCCTGAAGAAATGAACGTGCCGATTCGCAACAAGCGATAAGCCGGTCTTTTCGATGCGTTAGCGAGGCCCGTCGGACAGGATCACCGTCCTGCTCCTTCGGGGTTCATCCCGCAGGGGCGGCCGCCCCTCTTTTTCCAGTGAATTGATGCATGAACCCCCGGATTACACGGGGGCTGGGTCAGACTTTCTCAAAATTATTTGGAGACAAGACAACATGGCTTTCAATTTCATCCGGGCGGCAGCAGCAGGGGCAGCCTTGGCACTGTGCGCCTCGGGCGGCGCGTACGCAGCGGTCAACCTCCCCGCCCTCAAGATCGACAAGACGCAGACCACCGTTTCCGGCCTGTCCTCGGGCGGCTTCATGGCCGTGCAGCTGCATGTGGCGTACTCGGCCACGTTTGCCAAAGGCGTGGGGGTGGTGGCGGGCGGCCCGTTCTATTGCGCTGAGGGCTCAGTCGTCAATGCCACGGGGCGCTGCATGGCCAGCCCCACGGGTATTCCCACCAGCACGCTGGTGAACACCACCAACACCTGGGCCGGCCAGGGCGTGATCGACCCCGTGGCCAACCTGCAGAACTCCAAGGTCTACCTGTTCTCGGGCACGCTCGACAGCGTGGTCAAGACGGGGGTGATGGATGCACTGCGCACCTACTACAACAGCTTCGTGCCAGCGGCCAACGTGGTCTACAAGAAGGACATCGCATCAGAGCACGCGATGGTGACGGACGACTATGGCAACGGCTGCTCCACCAAGGGTGCTCCCTACATCAGCGACTGCAACTTCGACTTGGCAGGCGCCATGCTGCAGCACCTGTACGGCACGCTGAACGCACGCAACAACGCCACGCTGCCCAGCGGCAATTTCATCGAGTTCAACCAGAGCGAATTCATCACCAACCACGGCATGGCCACCACCGGCTGGGCCTATGTGCCCCAGGCCTGCCAGGCGGGTGGCACGGCCACCTGCAAGCTGCATGTGGTGCTGCATGGCTGCAAGCAGAACGTGAACGACGTGCAGCAGCAGTACGTGCGCAACACGGGCTACAACCGCTGGGCCGACAGTAACAACATCGTGATGCTGTACCCGCAGACCAGCCTGGCCGCCACCAACAGCTGCTGGGACTGGTGGGGCTATGACAGCGCCAACTATTCCAAGAAGTCCGGCCCGCAGATGGCTGCCATCAAGGCCATGGTGGACCGCGTGGGAAGCGGCGGAACCACCAACCCGCCGGTGGACCTGCCAGCCCCCACGGGCGTGAGCACCTCGGGCGCCACGGCCAGCAGCATGGCGATTGGCTGGAACGCCGTGAGCGGAGCGGCCAGCTACAACGTGTACCGCAATGGCAACAAGACCAATGCGCTGCCCGTGACTGCCACGAACTTCACCGACACCGGCCTGGCCGCATCCACCACCTACAGCTGGACGGTGCGTGCCGCTGATGGCAACGGCGCCGAGGGCGCCTTGTCCGCCGCTGCATCCGGCACCACGCTGGCCGCATCGGGCGGCGGCACGGGCACCTGCACCACGGCCAGCAACTACGCCCACACCATGGCGGGCCGTGCCTACGTGTATGGCGGCTACACCTTCGCGCTGGGTTCCAACCAGAGCATGGGGCTGTGGAACATCTTTGTGAACAACACGCTGAAACAAACCAGCCCCAACTACTACGTCATCGGAACTTGCCCTTGACGTGAAAAAGGGGGCGGCCGCCCCCTCGACCAACGATGACTACCGTGAAAGTGAACCACCACCCATGAGCACCTTGGCCACCAAGGACTTGACCATCCGCTTTGGCGGCCACGTGGCGGTCAATGCCGTGACCTGCTCTTTCGAGCCCGGCACGCTGACCGCCATCGTGGGCCCCAATGGCGCGGGCAAGACCACGTACTTCAACCTCATCTCGGGGCAACTCAAGGCCACCAGCGGCAGCGTCACGCTGGGCGGGCAGGACCTGACCGGGCAGTCCGTCTCGGCACGCACGCATGCGGGCCTGGGCCGGGCGTTCCAGCTCACCAACCTGTTCCCCAACCTCAGCGTGCTGGAGAACGTGCGCCTGGCCGTGCAGGCCACGCAAGAGGGCAAGCACCGCCGGGGCCTGAACCTGTGGAGCATCTGGAGCGACCACCGTGCGCTGACCGAGCGTGCTGAATCCATCCTGCAGACGGTGGCCATGTACGAGCGTCGCGACACGCCCGTGGCCAGCCTGCCGCATGGCGACCAGCGCAAGCTCGAAGTGGCGCTGCTCATGGCGCTGGAGCCGCAGGTCTACATGTTCGACGAGCCCACGGCCGGCATGAGCCACGACGAGGCGCCCGTGATCCTGAACCTGATCCGCGCGCTGAAGAAGGACAAGACCAAGATCATCCTGCTGGTGGAGCACAAGATGGACGTGGTGCGCGAGCTGGCCGACCGCATCATCGTGCTGACCAACGGCACGCTGGTGGCCGACGGCCCACCGGCCGAGGTGATCGCATCGCCCGTGGTGCAGGAAGCCTACCTCGGTGTGACGAAGGAGGCCGCCGTATGACCACCACCAGCAACAACACGGGCAACCTGCTCGAACTCCAGGGCGTGCACACGCACATCGGCGCGTACCACATCCTGCACGGCGTGGATCTGGCCGTGCCCAAGGGCCAGCTCACCATGCTGCTGGGCCGCAACGGCGCGGGCAAGACGACCACGCTGCGCACCATCATGGGCCTGTGGCATGCGTCCAAAGGCTCGGTCCACTTTGCAGGCAAAGACATCACGGCGCTGAACACCCCGCAGATCGCGGGCATGAACATCGCCTACGTGCCCGAGAACATGGGCATCTTTGCCGACCTCACGGTGAAGGAAAACATGCTGCTGGCCGCCCGCAGCGCGCGCAATGCCGCGCAGATGGACGAGGCACGGCTGCAGTGGATCTTCAAGCTCTTCCCCGCCGTGGAGAAGTTCTGGAACCACCCGGCCGGCAAGCTCAGCGGCGGGCAAAAGCAGATGGTGGCCGTGAGCCGCGCCATCGTCGAGCCGCGCGACCTGCTCATCGTGGACGAGCCCAGCAAGGGCCTGGCGCCCGCCATCATCAACAACATGATCGAGGCGTTCGACCAGCTCAAAAAGAGCGGCGTGACCATCCTGCTGGTCGAGCAGAACATCAACTTTGCCAAGCGGCTCGGCGACACCGTGGCCGTGATGGACAACGGCCAGGTGGTGCATGCAGGCAGCATGGCTGCGCTGGCCGAAGACGAAGCACTGCAGCGCTCGCTGCTGGGGTTGGCACTATGAGTTTTGCACCAGATTTCAAGCCTTTTGGGCTGCTAGCGCTTGATGGTAAAGCGCAATCAGCTATTAAAAATGTAGCAAATGCGCAGATGTCGCCTGCCATGCAAGGAGGCCGCGTATGAGCGCCATCACCCGTGACTTCGACTGGAAGCCCCTGGCCCTGGTGCCCGCGCTCGCGCTGCTGGTGCTGCCCTTCATCGGCTCACCCAGCACCTGGCTCACGCTAACCGTGGCGGGCCTGGCCATGGGCATGATCATCTTCATCATCGCCTCGGGCCTCACGCTGGTGTTCGGCCTGATGGACGTGCTCAACTTCGGCCACGGCGTGTTCATCGCCTTGGGCGCCTTCGTGGCCACCAGCGTGCTGGGCGCCATGGGCGACTACACCCAAAGCGCTGACCTGTGGCGCAACCTGATGGCGGTGCTGCCCGCCATGCTGGTGGCCATGGCCGTCGCCGGGGCGGTGGGCCTGGCGTTCGAGCGCTTCATCGTGCGGCCCGTGTACGGCCAGCACCTGAAGCAGATCCTCATCACCATGGGCGGCATGATCATCGGCGAAGAACTCATCAAGGTCATCTGGGGCCCCGCGCAGATCCCGCTGCCGCTGCCCGAAGCCATGCGCGGTTCGCTGCTGGTGGGCGACGCCGCCATCGAAAAATACCGCCTGATCGCCGTGGCGGTGGGCCTGGTGGTCTTCGGCGTACTGGCCTGGACGCTGTCGCGCACCAAGGTCGGCCTGCTCATCCGCGCTGGCGTGCAAGACCGCGAGATGGTGGAGAGCCTGGGCTACCGCATCCGCCGCCTGTTCGTGGGCGTGTTCGTGGTGGGCTCGGCCCTGGCGGGCCTGGGCGGCGTGATGTGGGGGCTTTACCAGCAGAACGTGATCCCGCAGATGGGCGCACAGGTCAATGTGCTGATCTTCATCGTGATCATCATCGGAGGCCTCGGCAGCACGGGTGGCGCGCTCATTGGCGCGCTGCTGGTGGGGCTGATGGCCAACTACACCGGCTTCCTGGTGCCCAAAGTGGCGCTGTTCTCCAACATCGCGTTGATGGTGGCCATCTTGCTCTGGCGTCCCCAGGGTTTCTATCCAGTTGCCAACCGCTGATGAGGAGTTTCTAGAAATGTTGAACCGACTTCTCTCTGGCGACTACCCGCGCAGCAAGGTGCTGGCGGTGATCCTGGTGGCTATCCTCATCGGGCTGGCGTTTGCCCCGTTCCTATTCCCGGGCGTCAAGGCGCTGTCGGTGGCGGCCAAGGTGCTGATCTTTGTGGTGCTGGTCGCCAGTTTTGACCTGCTGCTGGGCTACACCGGCATCGTGAGCTTTGCGCACACCATGTTCTTTGGCATCGGGGCCTATGGCATCGCAGTGGCCACCACGCGCCTGGGTCCCACCTGGACGGCGCTGGGCGTGGGCATTGGTGGCGCGCTGCTGCTGTCCCTGCTGCTGTCGCTGGCGGTGGGGCTGTTCTCGCTGCGCGTGCGAGCCATCTTCTTTGCCATGATCACGCTGGCGGTGGCGGCGGCGTTCCAGACGCTGGCCTCGCAGCTGTCCGACATCACCGGCGGTGAAGACGGTCTGACCTTCAAGGTGCCCGAATTCCTGTCGCCAAGTTTCGAGCCCTTCGAAGAGCCCTTTCTGGGCGTGACCATCGACGGGCGCCTGATCTGCTACTACCTTCTGTTCGTCACCGCGGTGGCGCTGGTGCTGGCCCTGCTGCGCATCGTCAACTCGCCGTTTGGCCGCGTGCTGCAGGCCATCCGCGAGAACGAATTCCGTGCAGAGGCCATTGGCTACCGCGTGGTGGTGTACCGCACTACATCGAGCGTGCTGTCGGCCCTGTTCGCCACGCTGGCAGGCTGCATGCTGGCGCTCTGGCTGCGCTACAACGGGCCGGACACTTCGCTGAGCTTCGAAATCATGATGGACTGCCTGCTCATCGTGGTGATCGGTGGCATGGGCACCATCTATGGCTCTGCCATCGGGGCGGTGCTCTTCCTGGTGGCGCAAAGCTACCTGCAAGACTTGCTGCGGCTAGGCAGCGAGGCTGCCACGGGTCTGCCCTGGCTGTCGGCATTGCTCTCGCCTGACCGCTGGCTGCTGTGGCTGGGAGTGCTCTTTGTTCTTTCGGTCTATTACTTCCCTACCGGTGTGGTGGGGCGCCTGCGCGCGGCAGCTGCGCGCAAGGCGGGGTGAGTGGCCCCGGCCGCGCCAGACGACCGGCGTGGCCTGGGTGTGTGGGTGAGCTGTGCAACCAGAAGCAAAGAAAAACTCCAGGAGACAAGCACATGAAGATGAACATCAAGAACCCGCGTTTCCGTCCCCTTTCTCGTCCCCTTTCTCGTCCGTTCCTGCCCGCAGCGCTGGCCGCTGCGGTGCTGGCTGCCTGCGGTGGCAGCAGTGGCGACAGTGACGCCCCCAACACCAAGCCCGGCTACCTCGGCACCATCAGCGAGACCACGTACGACGGCGCCAGCAATGACCTGCTCACGGCGGGCCTGGGAGCCACGGGCCTGGCCGCTGCCGCGCCCCCTGCGTTTGCTGATCCCCTCAAGCCCACGGCGGCCGAGCTGCGCCGCACGGCCATCCACACCAACTACCGCGCCATGCTCGACATGACGGCGGCCGGCGGCTACGGCACGCTTTATGGTCCCAATGTGGATGCGCAGGGCAAGGTCACCACGGGCGAAGGCAAGGTTGCGGGCACCGAATACATCGCGTTTGCCGACGACGGCACGGGCCGCAAGAACGTCACCCTCATGGTGCAGGTGCCCGCCAGCTTCGACCCCAAGAAGCCCTGCATGATCACCGCCACCACCTCGGGCTCGCGCGGCGTGTACGGCGGCATTTCCACCGGAGAGTGGGGCCTCAAGAAGGGCTGCGCCGTGGCCTACTCGGACAAGGGCACGGGCGGCGCGCCGCACGACCTCATGAACGACACCGTGCCGCTGATCGACGGCACACGCACCACGGCCGCCGCAGCGGGCAAGGCCGCAGCCTTCAACGCAGGCCTCACGGCCACCGAGCTGGCCGCCTTCAACACCGCCACCCCCAATCGCTTTGCGTTCAAGCACGCGCATTCGGGCCAGAACTCTGAAAAGGATTGGGGCACCACCACCTTGCAGGCCGTGGAGTTTGGCTACTACGTGCTCAACCAGCGCTACGGCGCCACCGACGCAGCGGGCCAGCGCCTCAAGACGCTGACCCCGGCCAACACCATCGTGATCGCATCGAGCATCTCCAACGGCGGTGGCGCGGCCATTGCGGCGGCCGAGCTGGACACGCAGGGCCTGATCAGCGGCGTGGCCGTGTCCGAGCCCGCCATCGAGATGCCCACCAACCCCGGCGTCACGGTGCGCCGTGGCAGCGCCGATGTGGCTGTCACCGGCAAGACGCTGGTGGACTTCACCACCTACGCCAACCTCTACCAGGCCTGCGCGTCGCTTGCGCCCTCGGTCAGCACCAGTCCGTTTGCCGCCGCGTTTGCGGCCGGGTTTGCCAGCGCTGCGTTGCCCATAGCGCCCAACCGCTGCGCGTCGCTCAAGGCGGCAGGACTGCTCGCTGCCAGCACCATGCCCGCGCAGGCCGAAGAGGCATTGCAAAAGCTGCGCGCCTACGGTTGGGAGCCCGAGTCCAACGACCTGCATGCCTCCATGGCCGCGTTTGAAGTGTCCCCCGCCGTGGCCGTGACCTTTGCCAACGGCCTCTCGCGTGCCAGCGTGCAGGACAACCTCTGCGGCTTCAGCTACGCTGCCACGGCGGCAACCGGCGGGGTCACCCCGCTGGCCGCCGCTGCATTGCCAGGCATGTTTGCCACCGGCAACGGCGTGCCTCCCTCGGGCGGCATCAACCTGGTCAACAACCTCGGCAAGCTGGGCCCGGCGCGCGACTTCCTCTCGGTGTCGGACGCCGGTGTCGCCGACTGGAACCTGAGCGGCGCGCTGTGCCTGCGCAACCTCGTCACCGGCAATGACGCCGCTGCCAAGAAGCTGCAGGCTGGTGTGGACGAAACCCGCCGCAACGGCAACCTGCGCGGCAAGCCCGCTGTGATCGTGCATGGCCGTGCCGATGCGCTGCTGCCGGTGAGCCACACCTCGCGCCCATACGCCGCGCTGAACAAGAAGGTCGAAGGCGCCGCCAGCAAGCTCAGCTATATGGAAGTGGTCAACGCCCAGCACTTCGACAGCTTCATCGGCCTGCCCACGGTGCTGCCGGGCTATGACAGCCGCTACGTGCCGCTGCATGTGTACCTGAACCACGCGCTCGACGCCGTGTACGACCACCTCGCCAGCGGCAAGGCGCTGCCCGCCAGCCAGGTGGTGCGCACCGTGCCACGCGGTGGCGCACCGGGCGGCGCCCCGGCCATCACCGCCGCCAACGTGCCGCCGCTGGCTACCACGCCTGCTGCCGCCAACGCCATCGCCATCACGGCGGGCGCCATTGCCATCCCCGACTGACCCAAGGAGCTTTGCCCGACGACACACCGTCACCGCCGCCCACCGGGCACGCGTGGGGGCCATCGGCCCTTGCGCCGCCCGTGGGCGCGGCTGCAAGCAACACAAACAGGGGATGAACCGAATGGACAAGGTCAAGACATGGAGCCGCCGTGCGGCGGCAGCACTGGCGGTGCTGTGGGGCGGGGCCACGGCGCCCTCGCTGCACGCCGCCGAGATTGTGGTGGGGCAGGTGGCACCGCTCACCGGCGTGCTGGCCAGCACTGGCGCACAGATGGTGCTGGGCGGCAAGATCTACTTTGACTGGGTGAACGCCCAGGGCGGCGTGCACGGCGCGACCATCCGCCAGGAGGTGGCCGACGACGCTTACAAGGTGGCCGACACCGTGAAGCTCACCCGCGAGATGCTGGCCAAGCCCGAGGTGGTGGCGCTGTATGGCTTTGCGGGCACGGCCAACATCACCCAGCTGCTGGCAGACGGCGTGTTGCAAGAGGGCGGTGCGGCGCTGGTGGCGCCTTACACGGGGGGCGAATCGCTGCGCAACCCGTTCAACCCCTGGATCTTTCATGTGCGCGCAGGCTATGTCGATGAGACCGAGCACATGGTGCAGCAGCTCACCACCCTGGGCATGAACCGTGTGGCCGTGATGTACCAGGACGACGGTTTTGGCAAGGCGGGCCTGGCGGGGGTGGAGGCTGCCTTGGCCAAGCGCAACCTCAAGCTCGTGGTAGCAGCAGGCTACGAACGCAATACCGACAAGGTCGATGAAGCCGTCAAAGCCATCAAGGCCGCCGATGTGCACGCGGTCATCATGATCGCGGTGAACAAGCCTTCGGCGGCCTTTATCCAGCGCTACCGCGAGCAGGGCGGTGGCGCGCAGCTCTACAACATCTCGGTGGTGGACCCGACCGAGCTGGTCAAGCTCGCGGGCCTTAAGAACGCGCACGGCCTGGGCATCAGCCAGGTGGTGCCGTACCCCTACCGGCCCCAGTTGCCAGTGGTGCGTGAATACCAGTCGCTGCTCAAGAAATACGCCCCCGAGGCCGAGGTCAACTACACCAGCTTCGAGCAGTTTCTGGGCGCCAAGGTGCTGGTCGAGGCCCTGCGCCGTGCCGGGCCCGCGCCCACGCGCGCCAAGGTCGTCAAGGCGCTGGAGTCTCTGCAGAGCTTTGACCTCGGCGGCATCACGCTGGGCTACTCCCCCACCAACCGCATCGGCTCACGGTATGTCGAGGTCACTGTCATTGGCAGCAATGGCCGCCTCATGAAGTGAGCCACCGATCCTTTTTTATTCTTTGTTCCACAAGGTCGCCATCATGTCCCCCACCTCGCGCTACCTCACCTGCGCTGGCTATGAAATCCACACCACGGAGTGGGGTGCGCCCGACGCGCCGGTGGTGATTGCCTGGCACGGCTTGGCGCGCACCGGG
Organism: Acidovorax sp. FG60; assembly: GCF_057808995.1. NCBI lineage: Bacteria > Pseudomonadati > Pseudomonadota > Betaproteobacteria > Burkholderiales > Comamonadaceae > Acidovorax > Acidovorax sp. FG60. Next base: position 63,342 of record NZ_JBMDJC010000023.1, on the reverse strand, counting down.
CGCGACATGGACCCCCTGGCCGCCCACCTGGCGTCACGCTACCGCGTGATCTGCCCCGACACCCTGGGCCGAGGCCTGAGCCAGTGGGCGCGTGCACCGCAGGACGAATACCGGCTCTCGTTCTACGCGCGCATTGCGGCCGATCTGTTCGACCAACTAGGTGTCGAGAAAGCGCACTGGGTGGGCACTTCGATGGGCGGGGCCATCGGCACCGTGTGCGCCTCGGGTTTGTTCGAGCCGCAGCTCAAGGGCCGCATCCAGAGCCTGCTTCTCAACGACAACGCCCCGCGCCTGGCCGACGCCGCGCTGGAGCGCATCAAGGCCTACGCAGGCCACCCGCCCGCGTTCGACACGGTGCGGGAGCTGGAGGCGTTCTTCCGGCAGGTCTACACGCCCTACGGCTGGCTCAGCGATGCGCAGTGGCGCCTGCTGACCGAGAGCAGCACCCGCCGCCTGCCCGACGGCCGCGTGACGCCGCATTACGACCCGGCCATGGTGCAGCAGTTCACCCACCACACCAACGACTACCTGATCTGGGACCACTACGACGCGCTCGACATCCCCGTGTTGTGCCTGCGTGGCGAAGAGTCGGACCTGGTGCTGCGCGACACCACCGCCGAGATGCTGACCCGGGGCCCCGGCGCACGTGGCCTGGCGCAGGTGGTGGAGGTGCCCGGCTGCGGCCACGCGCCCGCGCTCAATGTGCCGGAGCACTACGCACTGGTGGATGGCTTTCTGGCCCGCGCATCCTGAGCGGACAGCGGGGAGCTGCGCAGCGTTGAACGGGAGGGCGCGGCGCAGTACATTGGGCTCAGTCCACTGAACCCGTTGCCATGAAACCTCTGCTGCTCATCGCCTCGCACCTGCTCACCCTGGTCATCGGGTTTGCGCTGGGTGTGTATGTGCTGCCGATCCTGATCGCGCCCGACGCCCCCACGCTGCAGCAAATCCAGTCAAGCCAGCCCGCTGCGCAATGGACTGCCACGTTCCGCCGTGACCTGAAAGACAGCGACGCCCTGCACTGGGGCGAAGGCGCCGTGTCCATCAGCCCGCAGGCCATCAGCCTAGTGGGCAAGCTGGCCCCGGGGCCGGACTACAAGCTCTACCTGTCGCCCGAGTTTGTCGAGACCGAGGCCGACTTCAAACGCCTCAAGCCCCAGATGCTGCGCGTGGGCGATGTGAAGACGTTCAACAACTTCATCGTCCCGCTGCCGCAGGGCGTGGACCCGGCCAAGTTCAACACGGTGATTGTGTGGTGCGAAACCTTCAGCGAGTTCATCACCGCTGCGAAGTACCAATAACCAGGGGACGGACGAAAGCGGGTGTCACTGGCCGATCTGCGCCAGCGCAGCCTGCAGCCCCGCCAGCCCGCCCACGCGCTGGTTGTTGATGAAGATCTGCGGCATCTGCCGCACCGAAGGCCCGCACTTGGCATAAAACGCCAGGCGCTCGGCCTCGTCGTCGATCTTGATTTCCTCAAAAGGCAGGGAGCGCGACTGCAGCAGCTTCTTGGCCGAATCGCATTGGGGGCAGGCGGATTTGGAGTAAACGGTGATTTGAAAAGTCATGGCCGGAGTTTACGGGTGGGCCATGGCAAGCGCCCGCGCCGGGCTTTCGCCACAACAGCGTTTGTGATGGCAGAATACCAACTGGTTTGTTTTGTGACCAATTGGTAATTTATGCCCTTCTTCCTATCCTGCTTCCGCCGCTGCGCCTGGTTGGGGCTTGCTGTGGCGTTGCTTGCCTTGAGTGGCTGCTCGTCCACCCGCCCGCCCGAGGGCATCACCCCCGTCACCCCATTTGACCTGGCCCGATACGAGGGCCGCTGGTATGAGGTGGCCCGGCTGGATCATTCGTTTGAACGTGGCATGACGGACGTGAGCGCCACCTACCAGCGCCAAGCCGACGGCAGCGTGCGCGTGCTCAACCGGGGTTTTGACACCGGCAAAAACGACTGGCGCCAGGCCGAGGGCAGGGCCCTGTTCACGGGCGATGCCAACACGGCCTCGCTCAAGGTGTCGTTCTTTGGCCCGTTCTACGGCGGCTACCACGTGGCCGCGCTGGATGCCAACTACCAGTGGGCGCTGGTGGTGGGGCCGGACCGCAGCTACTGCTGGATCCTGTCGCGCACCAAGCAGCTGCCCCCTGACGTACGCGAACAACTCATCGCCCGTGCACAGGCGCTGGGTATCGACACCCAGACGCTGATCTGGGTGACCCACGAACGAACCGACCCACAACCATGAGCCTTGCTACGCCACACACCATCGCCGTCATTGGCGCAGGCCTGGCGGGCCTGTCGTGCGCACAGGCGCTGCTGCAGGCGGGTCATACGGTGCATGTGTTCGACAAGTCCCGTGGCCCCTCGGGCCGCATGAGCACCCGCCGCGCTGAAGACGACAACGGCCCCTGGCAGTGCGACCACGGCGCCCAATATTTCACCGCCCGCGACCCGGCCTTTCGCGCCGAGGTGGCCCGCTGGCAGCAGGCCGGTGTTGCGGCTTTGTGGAATGCCCGGCTGGCCAGCTTTGACGGCACCGCCTGGACCACCCCGGCCACCCCGCTAGAACGATTTGTGGGTACCCCGCGTATGACGTCGCCCGCCACATGGCTGGTACAGCACCTGGGCGATCCTGCGCTGGCGCAGTGGCAAACCACCGTGCAGCGGCTGGACCACAGCGAGGGCGGGTGGACCATCACCTCGGCAGAACATGGCCTGCACAGCCCGCGTTACAGCGCAGTGCTGCTGGCCGTGCCCGCCCCGCAGGCCGTGCCCTTGCTGGCCGCCGTGGCACCTGCGGGCGCCGCCTTGGCCGCCAGCGCACGCATGCGTGGCAGCTGGGCTGTGATGCTGCGCTACGCAAGCCCTGTGGCCCTGCCCTGGGAGGGGGCGTTCATCAACACCGGCCCACTGCGCTGGGTGGCGCGCGACAGCAGCAAACCCGGCCGCACGGGGCAAGAAACCTGGCTGCTGCACGCCAGCCCTGAATGGAGCGAAGCCCACATCGAAGACAGCGCCGAGGCGGTCACCACCGCATTGCTCACTGCCTTTGCCGCCCTGGGTGGCCCCGCACCTTTGGCCGCCACCGCCCACCGCTGGCGCTATGCCGACACCGAACCCGCGCTCACGCAGGGCAGCTGGTGGGATGCGCAAATGCGCCTGGGCCTGTGTGGCGACTGGTTGCACGGCGGCAAGGTCGATGGCGCGTGGCTCAGCGGGCGTGCGCTGGCGCAGCAGGTGTTGAAGCCTGCGTAACCAACCCACAGGTCCGCCATGCGCATGCGCAAAAAATCAGACCTTCCGCAAAAGCAGTGCTTGCAATGCGGCCTGCCCTTCTTCTGGCGCAAGAAGTGGGAGAAGGTGTGGGACGAGGTGAAGTACTGCTCGGACCGCTGCCGCAGCGAACGCAAACGCACCGGCAAGGGCGCGGGGGAGGGCGCCACATGAGTACGGTGCTGTTCTGGTTTCGTAACGACCTGCGCCTGCATGATCAGCCCGCGCTGCACGCAGCGCTCACCAGCGGTGCCACCCACCTGCTGCCCGTGGTGTGCCTGCCTGCCTCTGATGAGACCACACCCTGGGGCTTTGCCCGCGTAGGCCCCCACCGCCGCGCCTTCACCGCCGCAGCACTGCGCGGTCTGCATCAGCAGACGCGTGCATTGGGCAACCCGCTGCTCATCTGCCAGGCCCCGCCCACTACCACCCTGCCGCACTTGGCCCAGGCCTTGGGTGCCACCACCGTGGTGTGCGAAGACATTGCCGCCGCCTACGAACAGGCCGAGGTCGCCGCTCTGCGCGCGGCAGGCCTGCAAGTGCGTACCGCATGGCACAGCAGCCTGCTGCACCCGGCCGACATGCCCTGGCCTGCCTCTGGCCTGCCCGGTGTGTTCACTTCGTTTCGCCAAAAGATCGAGCGCGCAGGCATTACCCCCGCTGCACCACTGCCCGCACCCACCAAACTGCTGCCGCCGCCCCAAGTGCCTGCGCCCGTGCTGCAAGCCGTGGGCGCAGAGCAGGGCGCTGCCAGCATCCAGCCACCCGCACCGCCCCAGGGCACCGATGCGCGCTCGTCCTTCCCCTACGGCATGCCTGCTTGCGATGGCAGCGAGGCCGCCGCGCTGGCCCACCTGGCGCAGTACCTGGCCCGCAAGCTGCCGCACAGCTACAAGGCCACGCGCAACGGACTCACGGGGCTGGACTACTCCAGCAAGTTCTCACCCTGGCTGGCCACGGGGGCACTCTCGCCGCGCCAGATCTATGCCGATCTAAAAACCTTTGAGCGCAACCACGGTGCCAACGATGGCACCTATTGGCTGTGGTTTGAGCTGCTGTGGCGCGACTACTTCCGGCTGCTGCACCTGCAATACGGCGCAGCCCTGTATCGGGCGCGTGGGCTGTCTGAACTGCCGCCCACCCGACACAACCTGCGCGGCTTTGACCACTGGTGCAGGGGCGAGACCGGCGAGCCGCTGGTCGATGCCGCCATGCGCGAGCTGGCTGCCACCGGGTATCTGAGCAACCGACTGCGCCAGGTGGTGGCCAGCTACCTGATCTATGACCTGCACAGCGACTGGCGCGCAGGCGCCGCGTGGTTCGAATCGCAACTGGTGGACTACGATGTGTACAGCAACCAGGCCAACTGGCTCTACATTGCCGGGCGCGGCACCGACCCGCGCGGGGGGCGCCGCTTCAACCCCATCAAGCAGGCGCAAGACCACGATGCCGACGGCAGCTACCGCCGCATGTGGGGCACGGCATGACCACGCCTCAGCCCCGCACCCCACAGGGCGCTCATACCTTGCGACTGCTGCTGGGCGACCAGCTCAACCCCGAGCATTCATGGTTTGCCACGCACGACGAAGGCGTGGTCTACGTGCTGATGGAAGTGCGGCAAGAGACCGACTATGTGCTGCACCACTCGCAAAAAATCCTCGCCATCTTTGCCGCCATGCGCGACCTGGCCCGCCACCTGCGCGAGGCGGGGCACCGCGTGCGCTATGTGGCGATTGACGACGCCAGCAACCGCCAGTCCATCCCCGCCAACCTGGCCGCCCTCATGGCCCACTACGGCGCGCGCACGCTGCAGTACCAGCACCCGGACGAATGGCGGCTGGACGAGCAACTGCGCACCTGGGGTGCAGAGCAAGCCTTTGCCGTGCAGGCCGTCAGCAGCGAGCACTTCTACACCACCCGCATCGAAATGGCCGAGGTGTTCCAAGGCCGCAAGCAGTGGCTCATGGAGCACTTCTACCGCCGCATGCGCCAGCGCCACAGCGTGTTGATCGACGAGGCTGGCGAGCCCGAAGGTGGCCAATGGAACTACGACCACGACAACCGCAAGCCCTGGCCCGGCACACCCGCACTGCCGCCCGACGCCCGCCCCACGCACGACCACAGCGCCCTGTGGGCCACCATCCAGGCCGCAGGCGTGCAGAGCTTTGGCAACCCGCAGGCCCATGCACTGCGCTGGCCGCTGAACCGGGCCGAGGCGTTGGCGTGGCTCGACCACTTCGTCACCACCACGCTGCCGCACTTTGGCGCGTATGAGGACGCCATGAGCACACACAGCACGCGGCTCTTTCACTCCCTGCTGTCCTTCGCACTCAACACCAAAATGCTGCGCCCGCACGAGGTGGTGCAGCGCGCCCAAGCCGCTTACCACGCAGGCACTGCGCCCCTGCCTGCCGTGGAGGGCTTTGTCCGCCAGATCCTGGGCTGGCGCGAATATGTGCGCGGCATCTACTGGGCCCACATGCCTGGCTACGACGAGCGCAACGCCCTGGGCCACAGCACGCCACTGCCAGCGTGGTTCTGGACGGGCAAGACCCAGATGCGCTGCATGCAGCACGCCGTGGGCCAGTCGCTGGAGCATGCGTATGCCCACCACATCCAGCGCCTCATGGTCATCGGCAACTTTGCGCTGCTGGCGGGGCTGGACCCTGCCGCCGTGCACCGCTGGTATCTGGGCGTGTACATCGACGCCTTTGAATGGGTGGAAGTACCCAACACTGTGGGCATGAGCCAGTTTGCCGACTGCGGCCTGCTGGCCACCAAACCCTATGTGAGCAGCGCCGCGTACATCGACCGCATGAGCGACTACTGCAAGGGTTGCCACTACGACAAGAATCAAAAAGTGGGTGAGCGGGCCTGCCCCTACAACGCGCTGTATTGGGATTTTTTTGCGCGCAACGAAGGCACGCTGGGTAGCAAATTCCGCCTCGGCATGGTGTACCGCCAGCTGCAAAAGATGCAGGGCCCGCAGCTGGATGCGCTGCGCGAGCATGCGGCCAGCTTGCGCACGCGGCTGGATGCGCTGTAGCCCGCCTGCCGAATCACCCAACGACACCTTCACCGCAGAACCGCGCCATGTCTCAAGCACAACCCGCCGCAATGCCGTTCACTTCTTTGCAATCGCTGCCTGATGGCTACCGCGCCCTCGTCATCGGCTCCACCGGTGCCATCGGCAGCGCCTTCCTCGCCCACCTGCAGGCCGACCCACGCTGCGCCCTGGTCGTGGGCCTGGGCCGCCACACCCACCCGGCGGTCGATCTGGACGACGAAGCCACCATTGCCGCCGCCGCCCAGCAACTCAGGGCCCAGGGCCCGTGGCACTGCATCATTCACGCCGCTGGCCTGCTGCACGGCCCCCACGGCATGCCAGAAAAGCGCCTGGGCCAGTTGAACTACGCGCAGATGGAAGCCACCTTCCGCACCAACACCTTTGGCCCCGCGCTGGTGCTGGCCCACTTTGCACCGCTGCTGCCCAATCAGGGGCGCGGCGTGCTGGCTGTGCTCTCGGCCAAGGTGGGGAGTATTGGCGACAACCGCCTGGGTGGCTGGTACAGCTACCGCGCCAGCAAGGCCGCGCTCAACATGCTGGTCAAAACGGCGTCCATCGAAGTGGCCCGCACCCACCCGCAGGCCGTGCTGGTGGCGCTGCACCCCGGCACCGTCAACTCGGCCTTGTCGGCCCCGTTCAATGGCGCAGAAATCGGCCGTCCCGCTGCAGATGCGGCGGGCGACATGCTGCGGGTGCTGGATGGGTTGCCGGTGGAGGAAACGGGGTGCTTTTACGCCTACAGCGGCGACAAGCTGCCGTGGTGATGGCGACGTGGAGTGCTATGGTTTTGATACCGATGGTGCAATACCAGCGGGCGGTAGCAGCCATTTCAAGCAGTTTCTCGTGATGTAGCTGTTTTCCCGCTAGTACCAGCCTGGGAGGCAGCGACAACGTCTGGGTGCAAGCCCATCGAACCACGTCGCACGGGTGTTTCATGCTTCATCCATGGAGAATGCCGCATGCTTTCACCCACCTCCCGTGACCTCAAGCTGGTCGTCTCCCACACCACAGCCGCTGCCTCTGCCGTGAGTGTGTGGGTGGCGCAGCACTACGGCCTGCCAGTGCAGCAGTGCTACCTGATCCGCCGCAACCTCAATGACAACTACGCCGTGCGGGCCACGGACGGCAGCCGCTATGTGGCGCGGCTTTGTGCCATCCGGCCGCGCGGTGCGTTCAATGTGGATTTTGAAGTTGCGCTGCTGGCCCACCTGCACGCACAGGGTGTGGGCGTGGCCACGCCGGTCCTGGCTGCGAATGGTGCTGCCAGCGTTACCCTGCCGTTCCCTGAGGGGCCGCGTGCGCTGGTTCTGTTTCGCCACTGCGACGGCGTCGTGCCCGATACGCCAGAAGAGCTGCACCTGACTGGCGCCACGCTGGCCCAGATTCACAGTGCTGCGCAAAGCTACGCAGGCCCCGCAAGCCGCTATGTGCTGGACGGCCACCATCTGGCAGGCCGCACGCTGGACTACCTTGCCGCCCATCCTGATCTGTCCCCCACCGTGCTGGATGCCTACCGGCAACTGGTTGGGCGCCTTCTGAGCGAGTTGGCTGATGTTGAGGGCACCCTGACCCGCGTGATGTGCCACGGCGACACGCATGGCTTCAACAACCATGTGACCACCGATGCCGATGGTGTGCAACGCGCAGCCTTCTTTGACTTTGACGACGCCGGGCCAGGGTTCCTGGCTTATGACCTGTGTGTGTGGCTGTGGTCGAACCTGCCGCGCAAGGCCACCATGGAGCCCGACGACGCCTTGCTCAAGCGCTGGCAGCAGTACCTGGCCGGCTACCGCGCAGGGGGCGGCCGTGTCACGGATGCCGACCTCGCCGCCCTGCCGCTCTTCGTGCAATTGAGGCACCTGTGGAACATGGGGGAGGGCGTGGCGCGTATCCACCACTGGGGCGCCAACATGATGTCGGCCGACTGGATCAAGAAGCAGCTCGATGTGATGGCCGCTTGGGCCCGTCTGGAGCTGCCACCCGGCTGATGCGGCAATCTCCTCGTGCAGGCCATCCCTAAATCGCCGGGTAGCTGCCCGTGCCCCCCGGCCACGCTGTCAGCACCTCAAAGCCGCTGTCTGTCACAGCCACCATGTGCTCCCACTGGGCCGAGAGCGACCGGTCCTTCGTCACCACCGTCCAGCCATCGGCCAGCTCCTTGGTCTCGCGCTGGCCTGCGTTCAGCATGGGCTCGATGGTGAAGACCATGCCCGCCTCCAGCCGCAGCCCCTGGCCGCGCCGCCCGTAGTGCAGCACCTGGGGCTCATCGTGGTACACGGTGCCAATGCCGTGGCCGCAGTACTCGCGCACCACGCTGAAGTTCTCGCGCTGCGCCACGGTGGCAATCGCATAGCCCACATCGCCCAGTGTGGCGCCGGGCTTTACCTCGCGGATGCCCGCGCACAGCGCCTCGTATGTGGTGCGCACCAGCCGCTGGGCCAGCACGCTGGGCGTGCCCACGCAGAACATGCGGCTGGTGTCGCCGTACCAGCCGCCTTTTTCCACCGCCACGTCAATGTTCACGATGTCGCCCTTCTTCAGCACCTGCTGGGGCGAGGGGATGCCGTGGCACACCACATGGTTCACCGAGGTCAGCACCGTTTTGGGGTATCCCAGGTAGCCCACATTGGCAGGCCGCGCGCCCTGCATGTTCACGATGTGGTCGTGGCACAGGCGGTCCAGCGCGTCGGTGGTCACGCCCGGCACCACATGCGGCTCGATCATCGCCAGCACCTCGGCCGCCAGCTGCGCGGCCCGCCGCGCCATCACCAGTTCTTCAGCCGAGCGGATCGGCACCCCACGGTCAGCGCGTGCCATCAGTGCGGCTGCTTTCTGGCGCGTGCGGTGGGAGCGTCTGCAGCAGGCTTGCTGTCCAGCTCACCCCGCGCCGCCAGCGCCACGTCCAGCCCACCCGCCAGCTCGGCCCGCACCAGCATCTGGCAAATCTCGCGGTGGTCCAGGTCGGGGTACATCTCGGCCAGCATGCCCACGCGCATCCAGTGCTCGGCCTGGGAGTTGATGGAACGGCTCAGCGCCGTGCTGGCCAGACGCAGGTTTTCGTGCATCTGGTCGGAAATTTTTACTATGCCCATGGGGTGCTGCCTTTAAGCGAAACGTATTTGAATTGTATATGTTTCGCATAATTTGAGAGTGTGCGGCACCCAGGTACCGTCAGTTCAACTTTTGCAACCCTGGTCAACGGTGCCGAGATTGGTCGCCCGACTGCCGGTGCCGCTGGAACAAGCTGCAGATGCGGGAAGGGTTGCCAGTGAGAAGAGTGGGCAGCTTCTACGTTTACACCGATGACCGGCTGCTATCGTGAATGCGGCGTGGTTTGCTATGATTTTGATACTGCATACGCCGATCTATCAAGCGCTAGCAGGCATTTTGGCCAGAACTCCAATGCTGGCTTCGTCAGACATGACTACCGCAGCGTGGAGAGATTGCTGCAAGTACGAGAAGGCGTATTACTCCGTTCCTTCAGATTTCTTGGCACACCATTCAGAGTATGGGAGTTTGGACTTGCTGCTGCGGTACTCGGCCATGAGGTCGAGCTGTCGATCAAAGCCGACTTCTTTACGTTGCAACGACAAGAAGCGGTCCTCTTTCTGCTCTCTGGTTTGAAGATAGGCGACTGAGCGAAAGCCGTTCATCTTCCACTCCCCTTTTCTCAAGGGATAGGGGCCCGGAGTGCCTTTTCGTCTGGGCATGTGGCCAAGTTGAATGAAGGACATCTCGATCATGGTTCCAGCCAGTACCCCAACGATCTCATCTATCGAATCTGCCAGATCCAGATCCTCTTTGCCGTTTTGTAAACATCGAGACACCTCCTGCATCCATTCGTCGTCATAGATCTCTACGGAGTCTCTTACGGATAGCTCAACCGCTTTTAATGTCCGGCCTGCATATTTACGCCAAGTTCCGAGGTGATTGGATTCTTTCAGTGCGTACCACGCACCACTTCCAAAAAGATCTTCGAGCGCAGATTTCACGGAGAGATATTTGGTGTATTCGTTCATGACGAGGCTGCAATGGTTGGTTAGTTCTCTCAACACGCCATTCGACGGGTCGACCCATCGTTCAAGTCGAGCAGTTGTACCGCTAGTTGTTCTGAAGGCAGATGCGACCTTTTTGGACCGTTGAAGATGGGTTCTCGCAGTCGCACTTGTGCAGCCCGACTTCGCGTCATCGCCACCCAATCCCAAACTTCTTAACCCGATAAGCCATCGTCGCCCGGCTAATCCCCAACAACCGCCCCGCCAGCGCCACATTCCCCCCCGCACTCTGCAGCGCCTGCCGCAGCATCTGCTCCTCCGCCTGGTGCAGCGGAGCCACCACGGGCGCAGCGGCTGGCGCTAGCGCCGCACCAGCCCGCGCACTCGCCGCCACAGCCGCCTGTGGGGTTTGCACCGCAGCCCCCACACCCGCCACCCCCTGCGCATGCAACGTCCCCCCGCTGTTGCCCTGCAAGTGCAGCGACATCACTCCGCCGCCGCTTTGTTCACCCCCCGCAAACAGGTGGTGCGGCTCAATCGGCTCGCCATCCGTCGCCAAGATCACCGCCCGCTCAATCAGGTTCTGCAACTCGCGGATGTTGCCGGGGAAGGGGTAGTGAAACATCGCCTTCACCGCCGCCTGGCTAAAGCCCGGCACCTGGCGCTGGTGCTTGCGCTGGTAGTGGGCCAAGAAGTGGCTCATCAGCAGGGGGATGTCGTCGCGCCGGTCGCGCAGCGGGGGCAGGTGGATGGGGAAGACGTTGAGGCGGTAGAACAGATCCTCGCGGAACGTGCCTTCGCGGACGGCCTGGCGCAGGTCCACGTTGGTGGCGGCCACCAGGCGCACGTCCACGCGCACGGTGCGGGTGCCGCCCACACGTTCTACCTCGCCTTCTTGCAGGGCGCGCAGCAGCTTGCCCTGGGCCACCAGGCTGAGCGTGCCGATTTCGTCGAGGAAGAGGGTGCCGCCGTCCGCGCGCTCAAACCGGCCGGGGCGCGATGTGCCTGCGCCGGTGTAGGCGCCGCGCTCCACGCCAAACAGTTCGGATTCGACCAGCGTCTCAGGGATGGCCGCGCAGTTGATGGCTACAAAGGGCTGGCTGCTGCGCGGGCTGATGCGGTGGAGCATGCTGGCAAACATCTCCTTGCCCACGCCCGATTCGCCGGTGAACAGCACGGTGGCGGCGGTGGGGGCCACGCGCTGCAGCATGTGGCAGGCGGCGTTGAAGGCGGATGAGGCGCCGACCATGGTGGCGTGCGCCGTGGCCTCGGCGGCGGTGCCTGCATCGCTGGATGCCGTCGCCTTGCCCGGTGGCACGCCCAGGTAGGTTGTGCGGGCCTTGCCCTGCGCACCTGCAGGCATCGAGGTGGGCAGTGTGGCGGGCGGGGTGCCCACAAAGTCCTGGGCGTTCAGGTAGAACAGGTCTTGCTCGGGGTCATCCCACAGTTCGGCCGATTTGCCCACCACGCGGCAGTGCGCGGCGCCGGAGGAGCGGCAGTCCACCTCGCGGAAGACGATCATGCGGCCAAACAAGGTGCTGACGTAGCCGGTGGCGTAGCCCACCTGCATCCAGCACGCGGGCGATCCGCCCACGCCGTAGGCGGCGATGTGCTCGTCGTCTTCGCTGGAGTTGTGCCAGATGAACTCGCCGTCGTATTCGCCCAGCTCGGCGTTGTAGCGGGCGTGCACCACCTCCACCTGCACCACGCCCTCCAGCGCGTGCAGGCGCGTGCCGGCCATGGCGGCGGCGGTGGGCTCGGCATCGGGCCATTGCTGGCGCACCAGGCGGGCGTCGCGCGCGCCGCTGACGTAGCCCGCGCGGGTGAGCAGGCCACGGGCCTTGTCCAGGCCAATGCTGTCGATCAGCTCGCGCCGCAGCGAGCCCAGGGCCTCGGAGTGCAGCAGGATCATGCGCTGGTCTTGCAGCCAGATGCGCCCGTCGCCGGGCGAGAAGAACAGGCATTCGCTGATGTCGGCCACCGTGGGGTGGGTGTGCTGGCTGATGCCATGGGTGTCGAACCCACCCAGGGCGCGGGGGGCTTCGGCAGGCACGGTGCCCAGCAATGCCTGGCCTTGGCCCACGGCGGTGCGGTGCAGGTCGGCCAGAGAGACGCGGCGCTTCGGCATGGGGGCCTCCGGTTGTGGATCAGAAAGTGATCAAAAAGTGATCATTTGATCAATCTTTGCAGTGCTATTTGTTTATGGATGGTAACTATTTGGTGGCAAAAAGTCGCCCGTGCCAGCCATGTTTTGGCCTAGGGAAAGTCCGTAGCGCTCCCTCTCACAAAGCTCGTTTTTCAAGCGTTTTGGGGCTTGGTGGCAGGCGGGGCTGGTACGCCCGTTGCAATTTGAGGTCACACCGCCGCAGCCATGCGGTGGGTTTTGATTTCAACCAAGGAGCAATGCAATGGGTGTTTCAGAAAAACCAGGCCTGCTGGACAACCGCCTGTGGGCGGGCAAGGCCTTTGATGGTGCGTGGTCCACCGCGCTGAGCACGGCGCGTGATGCGGTGGAGCCCGCTACGGGCCAGGTGTTCAGCCGCGTGGGCATTGCCAGTGCGGCAGACATGCAGGCCGCCATTGGCCGTGCGCAGCAGGCGCAGGCCGCGTGGGCGGCCACGGGGCCGCGCGAGCGTGCAGCCGTGTTCCACCGTGCGGCCAGCATTTTTGAGCAGCACTTTGACGAGCTGGCCATGACAGTCGCCCGCGAAACCGGCGGCATCGTGCCCAAGGGCCAGCACGAGGTGCGCGAGGCCATCACGCTGTGCCACCTGGCCGCAGCCTTGCCCATGCAGGCCCAGGGCCAGGTGCTGCCCAGCACGCCGGGGCGCCTGTCGATTGCGCGGCGCGTGCCGCACGGGGTGGTGGGGGTGATCTCGCCATTCAACTTCCCGCTCATCTTGGGCCTGCGCTCGGTGGCCCCGGCGCTGGCGCTGGGCAATGCGGTGGTGCTCAAGCCCGACACGCGCACGCCAGTGAGCGGTGGCTTCATCATGGCCCGCGTGTTTGAAGAAGCGGGCCTGCCCAAGGGCCTGCTGCAGGTGGTGCCCGGCGATGCCGAGGCGGGCGAGGCGCTGGTGGTGGACGAGCGCGTGCCCATGATCGCCTTCACCGGCTCGCCCACGGTGGGCCGCCGCATTGGCGCGTTGGCCGGGCAGCATCTCAAGAAGGTGTCGCTGGAGCTGGGCGGCGCCAACAACCTCATCATTCTGGAAGACGCCGACCTGGACGCCGCCGCCAGCGCCGCCGCGTTTGGCGCGTGGTTCCACCAGGGGCAGATCTGCATGGCATCCAACCGCATCCTGGTGCACGAGTCGATTGCCGAAGGCATCGTGCAACGCATGGTGGGTAAGGCCACGCACCTGCCCGTGGGCGATGGCGCCAGCGGCCAGGTGGCCCTGGGGCCGATGATCGACGCCAAACAGCTGCAACGCTTCGACAAGCTCATCAAAGACAGCGTGGCCCAGGGCGCCAAGCTCGAAGCGGGTGGCACCTACGAAGGCCTTGGCTACAAGCCCACGGTGCTCTCGGGCGTCAAGCCCGGCATCCGTTCGTTTGACGAAGAGCCTTTTGGCCCGGTGGCCAACCTCGTCACCTTCCGCACCGACGACGAGGCCGTGCAACTGGCCAACACCAGCCAGGGCGGCCTGGCGGCTGCCGTCATCAGCCCTAGCGTGGGTCGCGCCATGGCCATCGGCCAGCGCCTGCGCGCAGGCATGGTCCACATCAACGACCAGACGGTGAACGACGAGTGCACCAACCCCTTTGGGGGCCCTGGCGTGGGTGGCAACGGGGGCAGCGTGGGCGGGCCTGCCGACATTGATGAATACACGCAGTGGCAGTGGATCACCGTGAAGGACGCGCCACCTGCATTCCCGTTCTGACATCGCAAGCCCTCGGTGCGGTTGGGCCGCTCCGAGGGCTTGTGCCCCCCACAAAAATCAGGAGACAACTTTCATGACCCTACACAACAAAACCATCGTCGTCACCGGCTGCTGCTCCGGCATCGGCGCAGACTTTGCCAAGCTTGCCCGCCAGCAGGGCGCCCGCGTGATCGGTGTGGACCGCAATGCGCCCACGCTCACGCTCGACGGCTTTGTGCAGGTGGACCTGGGCGACCCGGCCGCCATCAACGATGCTGTGGCGCAACTGCCTGCCAAGGTGGATGCGCTGGCCAACATTGCGGGCGTGCCCGGCACATCGCCCGCCGAGCTGGTCGGCCGCGTCAACTACCTGGGCCTGCGGCACTTCACACACCGCGTGCTGGAACGCATGGGCGAGGGCGGCTCCATCGTCAATATCTCTTCCATCCTGGGGGCCGAGTGGCCCCAGCGCCTGGAGCTGCACCGCGCACTGGGCGCCACCACCAGCTTTGATGAGGGCGCGAAGTGGCTGGCCGCTCACCCCGTGGCGCAAGACACCTGCTACCAGTACTTCAAGGAAGCGCTGATCGTGTGGACCTACACCCAGTCGCAAAAGATCTTCCTGGAGCGCGGCGTGCGCATGAACTGCGTGGCCCCCGGCCCGGTGTTCACGCCCATCCTGGGCGACTTTGTGCAGATGCTGGGCCAGGAGCGGGTGGAGAAAGACGCCCACCGCATGAAGCGCCCGGCTTTCAGTGACGAAGTGGCGCCGGTGATCGCCTTCCTGTGCAGCGACGCGGCACGCTGGGTGAGCGGCATCAACCTGCCGGTGGATGGCGGGCTCGCCTCCACCTACCTCTGAGCGAAGGGGCCACACATGTCCGCACAACAGCT
Source organism: Acidovorax sp. FG60 (assembly GCF_057808995.1). Lineage (NCBI taxonomy): Bacteria > Pseudomonadati > Pseudomonadota > Betaproteobacteria > Burkholderiales > Comamonadaceae > Acidovorax > Acidovorax sp. FG60. The sequence goes on along the minus strand of NZ_JBMDJC010000023.1, from coordinate 48,249 downwards.
TGAGGCCATCTTGCAGATGGCCGCGCAAAACCCGCCGCCACCACAAGCCACCCCCGCGCAGCTGCGTGCGTGGTTTGACGCCAGCAACTCGCGAATGCCCCTGGCCCAGGGGCTTCCCATCCAGACGCTGCGCATCCCCAACGGGGCGGGCGGCACCATGGCGGCGGAGCTGCTGAGCACGCCGCAGGCGGACCCCCGCAGGCTGGTCATCTACTACCACGCGGGTGGCTTTGTGTTCGGCTCGCTCACATCACACCGGGCGCTGTGCTCGTACCTGGCGCAGTTCAGCGGCGCACAGGTGCTGAACGTGGACTACCGCCTGGCACCAGAGCACCCGGCCCCCGCAGCACACGACGATGCGCTGGCGGCCTACCAGTGGGCGCTGGCCAACGGCTATGCCGCTTCGGCCATCGCGCTGATGGGTGACTCGGCGGGCGGTAACCTGGCCTTGTCCACGGCGGTGCGTGCCCGCAACCAGGGCCTGCCCCTGCCTGCGGCCATCGTGGCCTTGTCGCCCGCGCTGGACCTGGCGTCCGAAGGTGCGTCCCACCACACGGTGGACGACCCGTTCATCACGCGCGAGCTCATGGGCTTTTTCAACGCCATGTACGTGCCCGGTGGCGCTGTGCGTTCACCCACAGTCACGCCGTTCTACAGCGCCGATCTGCAAGGGTTGCCCCCTGTGCAACTGCAAGTGGGCGGCTGGGAACGCCTGCGCGACGACGCCGTGACCATGGCCGCCCGCTTGAAGGCAGCGGGTGTGGAGGCGGACTGCACCGTGTGGGACGGCATGGTGCATTGCTGGCAGCTGTTTGCGCCCGCGCTGGATGAAGCGCTGGCCTCGCTGGAGCAGGCGGGCCGGTTCATTGCCGCGCACCAGCGCACGGCGATGGCAGCTGCTGCATAGCGCAGCGGCGTCCTCCAACCCCAACCACCCCAAGGGCCGACGCATCGGCCGCGCCCCACCGGCACAGGCCGGGGCGCGAGCCTGCGCGCCACCCAGCCATGCCCTGCGCGGAGCCACAGAAAACCGATCGACATAACAACGAGGAGACAAACGACATGAAAACACTGCAGAGACTGAAAGCATCGCCCCCCAAAACAAGCCGCCTGGCGCTGCTGGCCCTGGCCAGCACGCTGTGCACAGCGGCCTTCGCCACCGAGGGCGGGGGCTCCACCTACCCGCTAGGCACTGAGAACTTCGTGGCAGGCGCTGCGCCGCCGCCCGGGCTGTATGTGCTGGAGTACGTCAACTACTACACCACCAGCCGCGTGAACGATGGCCAGGGCAACGCCGTGCCCATCCCCGGATTCAAGGTGCGGGCCGCCGCCGCTGCCACGCGCCTGATCTGGATCACCCCCCAGCAGGCGCTGGGCGGCCATGTGGCGGCCCACGCCATCTTCCCGCTGGTGGATCTGTCGGTGCGCGCCGGGGGCGCGAGCGATTCACGCACCGGCCTGGGCGATGTGACGGTGGGGGGCTCGGTGGCATGGCACCACTCGCCGCAGCTGCACAGCGTGTTGGGGCTCGATGCCGTGCTGCCCACCGGGGCGTACGACCGCACGCGCCAGGCCAACATTGGCCGCAACTACCTGTCGCTGCAGCCCCTGGGCGTGTTGACCTGGATGGACCCCAGCGGCTTCAACGGCGACGTGAAGGCCACCCTCAACTTCAACCGCACCAACAGCGACACCAACTACCGCTCGGGCCGCGAGCTGATCGTGGACTACGCCGCAGGCTGGGGCCTGGGCAATGGCTGGGTGGTGGGGGTGGGCGGCTACGTGTACCGGCAGTGGAGCGACGACAAGGTGGGCGGTGTGGCGCTGGCGGGCTCGCGTGGCCGCAGCCAGTCCATTGGCCCGTCGGTGCGCTACGCCAACGGCAAGGGCTGGCTCATCACCGCCAAGGTCGAGAAGGAGTTCGGCGTGCGCAACCGCGCCCAGGGCTCGCAGTTCTGGCTCAAGACCACCATCCCTTTCTGAAATTTCAACGAATCGCTGGAGACATATTCCATGACAACCAACATCCCTGAATCCACTGAGGCCGCCGCAGACATTGCGCAGGCCGCATCCCGCACCATCTCGCGCCGTGGGCTGATCGCTGCTGCAGGCGCTGGCAGCCTCGCGCTGGGTGCAAGCCCGCTGTGGGCCCAGGCCGCAGGCGCCGCGCCCGTGCTCAAGGTCGGCTTCATCAGCCCCCGCACCGGCCCGCTGGGCGCGCTGGGCGAAACCGACACCTTCATCCTGGCCCAGGTGCGCAAGACGCTGGCGGCGGGCCTGACCATTGGCGGCGTGAAGTACGCGGTGGAGATTCTGGACCGCGACACCCAGTCCGACCCGGCCCGTGCCAGCCAGCTGGCCAAGGCGTTGATCAACAGCGACAAGATCGACCTCATGCTGACCACCACCACACCCGAAACGGTGAACCCGGTGTCGGATGCGTGCGAGGCGGCGGGCGTGCCCTGCCTGTCTACGGTGATGCCGTGGGAGGCCTGGTACTTTGGCCGGGGCGCCAAGCCCGGCGCGCCATCGCCCTTCAAGTGGACGTACCACTTCTCGTTTGGCGGCGGCAGCTTCACCACGTCGTACACGTCGCAGTTCGCGGCGTTGCCCACCAACAAGAAGATTGGCGTGCTGTACCCCAACGATGCCGATGGCAACGCGATTCGCGCCACGTTGGCGCCTGAGCTGGCCAAGGCGGGCTTCACCGTGGTGGACGCCGGGCCGTATGAGAACGGCACCACCGACTACTCAGCACAGATCGCCAAGTTCAAGGCCGAGCGCTGCGAGATCTTCAACACCTTCCCCATTCCGCCAGACTTCGCCACCTTCTGGCGGCAGGCGGCGCAGCAGGGCTACACGCGCATGGTGAAGATTGCGCAGATCGCGAAGACGGGCCTGGTGCCCTCGCAGGTGGAGGCCCTGGGCCCGCTGGCGCTGAACCTAGGCGCTGGATGCTTCTGGCACAAGAGTTTTCCCTACGCGTCAGCGCTCACAGGCCTCACGGGCGTGCAGCTGGCCGATGCGTACGAGGCCAGCACCGGCAAGCAGTGGACACAGATGCTGGGCTCCACCATGTCGCTGTTCGATGCAGGCACCGAGGCGCTGAAAGCCAGCACCAACCCGCGCGACAAGGCGGCGCTGGCCAAGGCCATCAGCACGCTCAAGGCCACCACCATGCAAGGCCCGGTGGACTTTGCCAAGGGGCCTGTGCCCAACGTGTCGGTGACACCGGTGGTGGGCGCGCAGTGGGTCAAGCCCGCAGCGGGCAGCAAGTTCAAGCTCGACCTCCTCATCACCGAGAACGCCACCGACCGCAACATCCCCGTGGCGGCGGCGCTCAAGTCCTACAGCTGATCTCCATGCGACATCCACAACCCCTTGGGAGCCCGCCAGCGGGCGGGCCACAGCAGCAGCCGTTACTACTGCAGGCGCAGGGCATCGACATGCGATTTGGTGCGCTCAAAGTGCTGGATCAGCTCGATTTTTCAGTGGGCAGTGACGAGGCCGTGGGCATCGTCGGGCCCAACGGTGCGGGCAAGACCACGCTGCTGAACGTGTTGGCCGGGGCGTTTGCGCCAAGCCAGGGCACCGTCTGGTTCCAGGGGGTGGATGTGAGCGCCCGCAGTGCGGCAGACCGCTGCCGTGCAGGCATTGCGCGCACCCACCAGGTGCCTCGACCGTTCCTGGGCATGACGGTGTTTGAAAACGTGCTCACCGGCGCCACGCACGGCGCAGGCCTGCACGCCCGCGATGCGGGCGACCGCGCCATGGAGTGCCTGCGCCTGTGTGGCATGGAGGCGCTGGCCAACCGCCGTGCAGAGACGCTGGGCCTGCTGGGCCGCAAGCGGCTGGAGCTGGTGCGGGCGCTGGCCACCGGCCCCCAGGTGCTGCTGCTCGACGAGATCGGCGGCGGGCTGACCGATGCCGAGGCCAGTGAACTGGTGGACCTGGTGCGCACCCTTCGCAGCCAGCGCATCGCCATCGTCTGGATCGAACACATGGTGCATGTGCTGCTGCAAGTGGCAACGCGCCTGGTGTGCATGGACGGCGGACGGATCATTGCCAGCGGTGACCCGCAGGCCGTGCTGAGCGATGCGACCGTGGTCGAGGCCTATCTGGGCGGGGTGGTCGCATGAGCGCGTTGTTGAGCATTGAGGGCCTGAACGCCCACCACGGGCAGCTGCCTGCCGTGCGCAATGTGTCGCTGCAGGTGCACCAGGGCGACGTCCTGGCCCTGGTGGGGGCCAACGGCGCGGGCAAGACCACGCTGCTGCGCACGCTGGCCGGCGCCCACCGCGCCAGCAGCGGCACGGTGCGGTGGGAGGGCGTGGACATCACCCGCCTGCCCGCTCACCAGCGGGTGGCCGAAGGCCTGGCCCTGGTGCCCGAGGGGCGGCGCCTGTTTGCGGGTATGACGGTGCGCGAAAACCTGCTGGTGGCCCGCGCGGCGGGCCGGCGCGGGCAGTGGAGTTTTGACACCGTGCTGGACGCCTTCCCGCAGCTGGCCCCCAAGCTGAATGCCAAAGCGGGCGAGCTGTCGGGCGGGCAACAACAGGCCGTGGCCATTGGCCGCGCGCTCATGACCAACCCGCGCGTGCTGCTGCTCGACGAGGTCTCGCTGGGCCTGTCGCCCCTGGCCGTGCAGGGCGTGTACGACGCGCTGCGTGGCGTGGTGGGGCAGGGCACTACGCTGGTATTGGTAGAGCAGGATTTGCAGCGCGTGCAGGCCGTGGCCAGCCGCATTGTCTGCATGCTCGAAGGCAGCGTGGTGGCCGATGCGCCCGCCAACCAGCTCACCCGCGCGCAGATCACCGCGTTTTACTTTGGCGCGCAGCGGCCTGAAGCTGCGCCCGGCAGCCACGCCACTGGCAATGCCGATGGCGAAGCTGCCAACAACGCGATCCACTTCCACCTCGCCCACAAGGAGGCCGCATGAACCTTCTCAACCAGATCATCCAGGGCGTTTTGCTCGGTGGTTATTACGCCTTGCTGGCCTGCGGGCTGTCGTTCATGTTCGGGGTGATGCGCATCATCAACCTGGCCCACGGTAGCCTGACCGTGGTGGCCGCCTACCTGTTGTGGCTGCTGGCCGAGCCGCTGGGCTGGCACCCGCTGCTGGCCCTGCTGGCCGTGGTGCCTGCCATGGCACTGCTGGGCTGGCTGCTGCACAAGCTGGTGCTGGAGCGCAGCGCGCGCCTGGGCGCGCTGGTGCCGCTGCTGGCCACGTTCGGCCTGGCCAGCGTGATCGACAACGTGCTGTTCCAGCACTTTGGCGCCGACACGCGGTCGCTGGCCACGTCCATCGGCACGCTGGCGTACGACAGCTGGGAGCTGCCCGGCGGCCTGTATGTGGGGCAGCTGCCTACCATGGTGCTGGTGCTGGCCATCGTGCTGCTGGGCGGCCTGCACGCGATGCTGGCGCACACGGCGCTGGGGCGGCAGATCCGCGCCGCGTCGGAAGATGCCGACACCGCGCGCCTGTTGGGCGTGCGCACCGGCACGGTGTTCGCGGCGGCCTCGGCCATCACCATGGTCACCGTCACGCTGGCGGGCGCATCCCTGGCGCTGCGTGCCACGTTCGATCCGTTCTCGGGCCCGCAGCAGCTGATCTTCGCGTTTGAGGCCGTGATCATTGGCGGCGCCGGGTCGCTGTGGGGCACCTTGCTGGGCGGCGTGGTGCTGGGCGTGGCGCAGAACCTGGGGGCGCAGGTGCATCCCCAGGGGTTTCTGATCGCCGGGCACGCCACCTTTTTGGTCATCCTGCTGGCCCGGCTCTACGCGAGCGGCGCACTGCGCAGGTTCTTTTCCACCCGCCGCAGGGCTGCGCCATGACTGTTCCAACGATCACTATTGTTCCCAACGCACCCACCGGCCAACCCACGTGGGCCATCGAGCGCTGGACGCGCTCGTCCATCGCCTTCGCCAGCGCCACCGTGCTGCCGCTGGCCGTGCTCTGCCTGGGGCCGCTGTGGCTGCAGGCGGGCACGGTAGACCGGCTCACCACGCTGTTCATCTACGTGATCCTGGCCGTGATGTGGAACGCCCTGGCGGGCTACGCCGGGCTGGTGTCGATTGGCCACCAGGCGTTCTTTGGCCTGGGCGCCTACGCCATGGTGCGGCTGGCCGACGCGGGCCTGGGCCCATACCCCGCACTGCTGGTGGGGGCCGTGCTGGTGGCGCTGGCAGCGGTGCCGCTGGCGGCCTTCATGCTGCGGCTGCAGGGCGGCGAATTCGCCATCGGCATGTGGGTAGTGGCCGCGCTGGCGCACCTGTGCGTCAACCTCGACAGCCTGGTGCAGGGCGAGACGGGCACCTCGATGATTGCGCTGCAGCAGTACGCGGCCGACGACCGGCGTGCCTACACCTACTGGGCGGCTCTCGCTGCGATGGCGGGGCTGTGCTGGGCGGTCTTCCTGCTTTTGCGCAGCAAGGTGGGCACGGCCGCGCAGGCGATTCGTGACAACGAGGTGGCAGCCATCTCGCTCGGCGTGCGCGTGGTCGCCATCAAGCGGCTGGTGTTCGTGCTGTCGGCGTTTGGCTGCGCCCTGGCCGGCGGCCTGTGGCTCGCCACGTCCATCAGCTTTCAGCCCAAGACCTATTTCAGCGTGCAGTGGACGGCCTACATGATCTTCATGGTGTTGGTGGGGGGGATAGGCACCATGGAAGGCCCCATCCTCGGCGCGCTGCTTTTCTTTGCGGTAGAGACCGTGTGGGGCGGGCAGGGCGTGCTCTACCTCATCGGCCTGGGCGCCATTGCCATGCTGTTTGCGCTGTTTTTGCCCAAGGGCATATGGGGGGCGGTACAGCAGCGCTGGGATGTGCACCTGCTGTCGGCGGGGTACCGGGTGCGTCTAGGCACGTCGCACACGGTGGATGGAGGTTAGGGCCTCTTCGCACTGGCGAAAAATAGTGTGAACAGAGGCCCTAGTCCACGGCAGGGCCGGGCGCGCGAAGGGCCGCGCAGAGGCGCAACGGCGCGCCCTCAGTCCTCGCCCTGCAAACCCTCGGCGAGCGCCTCAAACACCACCCGGATCCGCCGCGAGGTGCGCAGCTCGCGATGGGACACCAGCCAGATGGGAAAGCGCACTGGCGGCAGGTCGTCCAGCACCCGGACCATGCCCGGCGTCTTGCGCGCGATCTCGGTCATCATGGCGCCGATGCCCATGCCCTGGCACACCAGCGCCCAGTGGGCCACGGTGTGGTCGGAGTAGCAGCTGAAGTTGTCCTCGCTCAGGTTTAGCCCGTGCTGGCGCAGGTACGCCAGGTATTGGCCATTGCGGTCTGAGCCCACAAAGGGCAAGCGTGCGGCCTCCTGTGCGTTGCGTGGATGGCCGTGGGCCCGGACCCAGTCCTCTGAGGCGTAGAAGTAGGCCTGTGCCTCACGGATCAGGCGAGCGATCAGGTCGGGCTGCTCCGGCTTGACGTGGCGGATTGCAATGTCGGCCTCGCGGCGCAGCAGGTCGCTCAGCGCGTTGGACGAGATCACCTCGACGGCAATGCCTGGCTCCCGCGCGCGCAGGCGCTGCACGATGGGCGGCAGCAGGTAGGCGGCCACGGCGTCGGTGGCCGACACCGACACCACGCCCCCTACCGCTTGCGACCGCCCGCTAGCCGCCAAGCCCAGCGCCTCGGCGGCAGCGCCCATGGCGCGGGCGTGTTCCAACAGGTCCAGCCCCGTGGGCGTGAGCACCATGGCCTTGCCCACGCGCTCGAACAGCGTCACCCCCATCTGCTGCTCAATGGCGGCCACTTGCCGGCTCAGGGTGGGCTGGGTCAGGCCCAGCTTGCGCGCGGCGGCAGACAGTGAGCCGGTCTGGGCCGTTTGCAGAAAGGCTTTTAGCTGATTCCAGTCGAGGTTATCCATGCGTAAACGTATATGTTCACTGCAATTTACCGCAGTTTCCTGCGCTTCAATGCATGGATAGCATCCGGGTGTTGCTCCTTCCTGCATTCCACCGCGTCAGCACTTCCCCCGAACCGTATCCATGTCTTTGCCCGCCATTGCTCCCGCCTCCAGCGCTTCTCCCTCTGCGGTCCGTTCGGCTGCGGCGTCCCAAGCGCGGTTTTGGGACCGCATCGCGCCCAAGTACGCAGCCGACCCCATTGCCGACCTGGCGGGGTATGAGGCCACACTGCAGCGCGTGCAGGGCCTGCTGTCCACCCAGCATGACGTGCTGGAGATTGGCTGCGGCACGGGCAGCACGGCGCTGCGCCTGGCGCCTTTCACCCGCAGCTTGCTGGCCACCGATGTCTCGCCCCAGATGATTGCCATTGCCCACCAGCGGCTGGCCGCGCAGCCCTCGCCACAGCTGAGTTTTGCCGTGGCCGACGCCGAGGCCGCGGCCTTTGGGCAGGCGGCGTACGACGCGGTGCTGGCCTTCAACGTGCTGCACCTGACGAGCGACCTCGACGGTGCGCTCAAGCAGGTGGTGCAGGTGCTGCGGCCGGGTGGGTTGCTAATCTCCAAGACGGCTTGCCTTGCCGAGATGAACCCGCTGATTCCCTACCTGGCCGTGCCGCTGATGCGCGCCATTGGCAAGGCCCCGCCCGTGCTGTGTTTTGGCGAACAGCGGCTGCAGTCGGCCATGGTGCAGCAGGGCCTGCAGATCGTCTGCGCCGAGCGGCATGGCACGCGGGGCAAGGACATCCGCGCCTTTGTCGTGGCCCGCAAACCGGGCTGATTTTTCCTCCTCCTTTCACCGCAACGCATGCGGCCCTTTTGGGGACGCAGGGAGTTGTTTTGCCTGCTGGTTCTTGCCGAGCCGTTTTGTTCATTCCCCATTGATCCCAAGGAGCCTGTCATGTCTGTTTCTTCCCATTCATCGCACCGCACCCGCTTTGTTCGCTGGTCTGCGGGGGCGCTGACCCTGGCGCTCTTCGCCGGTTGCGCTTCCACCCTCGACCAGTCGGGCCTGGAGCAGCGTACGGCGCAAGCCATCGGGCGGACTGCCGACCAGTTCACCATCACCGATCGCCAGGAGGAAACCGGTGGCCGGGTCAACTACACCGTCAACACCCGCGACGGCGCCACCTACCGGTGTTACGTGTACGGCGCCACAGGCTTTCAGAAGGCCATGAGCTTTGGGCAAACACCCCATTCCGACGCCATCTGCACAGCCATGGTGGGCAGCAAGAGCGGTAGCAGCAGCCCTGCAGCCGCAGCGCCAGCAGCATCCCCGGCGCCTGCCGCCCGTGGCCGCAATGCCAGCCCCGAGTGCAACGCCTTGCTGAAAGCGGCCGGGCGGTGCTGATGTTTGCGCTCCCACCTTCCACGCAGCCCCGTACGCAGAACGCCATGAGGGGGATCCACACCACCTTGTTGATGGCTGCGGCCTGGCTGCCCCTGGCGGCCAGCGCGGCGGACCTGCGGGTTGCCGTGACCGACGGCCCCGCTGCGCCAGCCACGCTCTACCTGGCCGTGTTTGACTCGGCCGATGCATTTGCCAGCAACCAGGCCGTGGTCTCGCAAAAGATCGAACTGCGCGACGGTGCCGCGCAACTGGTGTTCAGTGGCTTGCCCGCCGGGCGCTACGTGGTCAAGTCGTTTGCCGACGAAAACGGCAACGCCAAGCTGGACACCAACCTGCTGGGCCTGCCCACAGAGCGGTATGGCTTCTCCAACGACGCCCGGGGCCGCATGGGCCCGCCCGGTTTCGACGCGGCAGCCGTGCCGCTGGATGCCGACCACAGCATCACCATCCGCCTGCGCTGAACCCCCTGGAGGCGTCCTCATGTCCATCCATCGCCGTGATCTGGTGCTGCGGCTCATGGCCGCTGGCGGCGGCCCCTTGCTTGCGTCCATGGCATCCCAGGTGCCCCGCACGGCGCATGCGCAAGCGTCGTCCCCCAGCTGGCACGCCCAGTTCGAAGCGTCCCACGCGCCGTGGAAGCCGGCGTTTGCCACTGCGGCGGCAGACATTCCTCTGACAGCAGCCAGGGTGCGCGGGCGCTTCCCGGATGCCGTGGCGGGCACGTTGTACCGCGTGGGCCCGGCGGGCCACGACCTGGGCGGAGAGCGTTACCAGCACTGGTTTGACGGCGACGGGATGGCCCACCGTTTTGTGATCGGCGGCAACACGGTGCACCACCAGGGCCGCTATGTGGCCACCGCCAAGCGGCTGGCTGAAGTCCAGGCGGGCCGCAGGCTGACCGAAGGCTTTGGCACCGTGTTCCCGGGCCGCGAGCCACCCAGCTCGCCCGACAGCATGAACACCGCCAACATCAGCATGCTGCCTGTGGGCGACGATGTGCTGGCGCTGTGGGAGGGCGGATCGGCCACGCGCCTGGACTCCCGCACGCTGGAGACCCGGGGCCTCAAGACCTGGCGCGCAGACCTGGCAGGCGTGCCCTTCTCGGCCCACCCTCGGGTGGAGCCCGACGGCACGATCTGGAACTTTGGCGTGGACGCCCACCACGGCCTGTTGCTGCTGTACGAAATCACGCCTGCAGGGGCGCTGCGCCGCGCCGATGCGTTCCCGCTCAGCCACATGCCCATGGTGCATGACTTTGCGGTCACGGCCGGGCACCTCGTCTTTCTGCTGCCTCCGCTGGTGTACGACGCGCAGCGCCGCGTGGCCGGGGCGAGCGTGCTGGACGCGCACCAATGGCGCCCCGAGCTGGGCATGCGTGTGCTGGTGGTCAACAAGCAGGACTGGAAGCGGCAGCAGATGTTCCACCTGCCTGCGGGCTTCCTGTTCCACCTGGGCAACGCCTGGGAGGAGCAAACCGCCAGCGGCACGGTGATTCATCTCGATTACGCGCGCGCCGCCGACGCATCCGGCGTCCTCACCGACACGCGCGAGGTGATGCGCGCCCGGCTGGCGGGCTCGGCAGGCCCGGTGCTGACGGTGGCCCGCTTGGACTTGCGCACCGGCAAGGCCACGCAGGCCAGCCTGGGTGTGGAGGCGGAGTTTCCGCGCATCGACCCCCGGCGGGTCGGGCAGCGGCACCGCCAGGTCGTCCATGCCACCGGCACCCAGGGCGGCCTGCCGCTGTGGGGCGCCATTGCCTCCACCAACGTAGAGAGCGGCGTGTCGCAGCGCTACCGCTACGGCCCCCACACCATCGTGGAAGAACATGTCTGGGTGCCCGACGCGCGCGGCCCCGGCTGGGTGGTGGGCACCGCGCTGGACTACGCCCGCAAGCAAACCCTGCTGTCGTGTTTTGCCGCCGACGCGCTGGCCGACGGCCCCGTGGCGCAGGCCACGCTGCCGTATGCGCTGCCGCTGGGGCTGCACGGCGTGTTTGTGGCGGCCTGATGCGCCCCCGTGGCGTGCCCCCAGCAGGTTTTTAAAGGCCCTGGCTTGCACCGGCAGGTGGGTCGACTTCACTCAACAAAATGGTCACGGCGAAATGAAAAGATGGCGGTGGGCGGGCTTGTGGTTGTCCGTGTGTCTGGCGGGCTGTGCCACCGTGCCGGGCGTGGTCACCGACATGGCGGGCGGCCGCACGGTGGAACATGCCCTGGCCGGGCAGGGCGCACCGGTGGTGGTGTTCGAGAACGGGCTGGGGGCAAGCCTCGATTGGTGGGCCAAGGTCTGGCCAGACGCCGTGCAGGAGACCACCGCGCTGGCCTACAACCGCGCAGGCTACGGCCACAGCGAGGCATCGCCAGGCCCCCGCGACGGCGCCCATGTGGTGGAGGAACTGCGGGCGCTGCTCAAGTCCCGCAAGCTGCCGCCACCCTACGTGCTGGTGGGCCATTCGCTGGGCGGCTTGTACATGCAGCTCTTTGCGCGCCAATACCCCGGCGAGGTGGCCGCGCTGGTGCTGGTGGACTCCACCCACCCCGACCAGATGCGAGGGGCTGGCAACCCAGACCTGTGGCCGACATGGCTGAAAGTGGCGTTCCGCCTGAGCACCTCTGACGTAGTCAAGCAGGAGTTGGCAGCGCTGGATGCCACGGGGCAACTCGTTGCCAGCCTGCCGGTGGACCCCGCTGTGCCCGTGTTTGTGCTCAGCGCGCTGCGCACCCCGGGGGCTTCACCTGCGCTGGCCGACGATGTGCACCGAAAACGCGCCGACATCGCGCACCTCTATCCTGGCTCCACCCAGGTGTGGGTGGACAGCGGGCACGGCATCCCCCTGGAGAAGCCCGAGGCGGTGGTGCAGGCGATTCGCGATGCGGTGCAGGCCGCCCGCGCGCCCCGCGCTACTGCGCCGGGATGCGCGCCTGCGGCAGGAGGGTTGCCGGGTGCGTGCACACAGGGCGTGCAATTTGGTGGGTAATTGATTGCTATAAATTAGATAGCTAACAATGAATACAGACGGGCGGTAAGCCCCTTTTTGACTCAAAAAACCCGCGTTGCCTGCCCCAAGCCGGTGGTTAGGGCGCACAGGCAAGGGCAGGCCGTGGGCCGTCACTGGCCCCAGAACGCGTCTTCCTGCGCCGGATTGCTGGAGAACAGGCGGACTTCAACGATCTTTCCATCGGCGATACGCAGCAGGTCCACGCCAGCCTGCTGGAGCGTGAGGCCGTCGCGCTCGCCCGCAAACTCAATGCTCACGGCCACCCACTCACCGTTGGCCATGTAGTGGTCGGCCCGGGTGATCGCAAACGTCCCTTTCGACACGGCCATCATCTGGCCGAGCATCTGGCCCACGGCGGCCATGCCACGGTGCGTGCCTGAGAACTGGTTGTGGCCCGGCTGGTGCCAAACCACGTCGGGCGAGATGACGCGGCCGAGGGTGGCCTGGTCGCCGGTTTGTGCGGCTTGGATGTAGGTCTTGGCGATTTCAATGGCGTGCATGGGGATTCCTTGGTGAATTTAGGGCAACGCCCAGTGGGCGCTGTGAGGTCATTGTTGGACAATCAAAGCCCCAGCAGGCTGTGAAAACCGGGCGATTTACTGTCACTTCAGGACAAACCTCTGCACCCCGCCGTTGCTGACCCATGACCGCACGCCACCACAAACCCGCCGCAGCCCGCCACCCCGACATCCAGCACCTGAGCTACCAGCCCGAGGGGCTGTACCCGCTCGACCTGGAGATATTCCGGGTATCGGACCTGCGGCAAAGGGTGGGCGGCGAGGCGCTGGCGTCCACCTACCGCTACGCCTTTCCGACCCTGATCTTTGTGACGCAGGGAACCTGCCTCCACATGGTGGACTTCGAGCATGTGCGCTGCGGCCCGGGGTCGGTGCTGGTCCTGCGGCCCGGCAAAACCCACAGTTTTGGAGACACCCAGGACTGGGACGGGTGGATGGTGCTGTTCCGCCCCGAATTTCTGTGGGCAGCGGCCCCCGCCGCGCAGGCGCAGGCCCCGGTCGACGGGCTGGACGGCCTGCCCACCGCGTGGGCGCTGGGCAGCGACAGCGCGCCGGTGATTGCCCACGCCATTGCGCAGATGCACCAAGACACGCAGACCCACGCCGCATCGCTGCATGCCCATGCCCTGTTGCGCTATCAGCTCTATGCCTTGCTGACGCGGCTGCGCATGGCGCACGAGCAGCAGTCAGCGCAGCGCGTACCGCAGGGGCGCGCGCTGCAGAGATTCAAGGCGTTTGAATTGCTGGTGGAGAAGCACTTTGCCACCTGGCACCAACTGCCCCGGTACGCACAGCAGCTGGGCTGCTCCGAGAAAAGCCTGGTGCGCGCGTCGCTGGAAGCAGCCGGGGTCACGCCCAAGGCCTTCATTTCCGCCCGCATCGTTCTGGAGGCCAAGCGCTTGCTGGCCCACACCACCTGGCCGGTGGCGCGCGTTGCCGAAAACCTGGGCTACAGCGACCTGGCGAACTTCGCCAAGTTCTTCAAGCGCGAGGCCGGGTGCACCCCGACCGAATTTCGCTGCAGGCAGACGGCCCATCAGCAGGGGATGGCGGGGCGCCTGCAGGCAACGGCTTCGCACCCGATTCCCCCACGGCCCACAGCCTGAACGGCCCGGCCGCCGCGCCGGGGCATGCCCTGCCCGAGACACACGGTGCCCGCAGCTGCGCAGCCAGCAAGCAGCAAGCTACCCAAGCAGTTGGATCGTGCGCGGGTCTTTTTCCCCGCCGAAATACTTTTGCAGCACCGCCTCGAACACGCTGCCCGGCGCAGAAGCTTCGCCAAACAGCGTCATGCTGGAGCGCAGCTTGAGGTCGTCTGGCGAGCCCAACACATCCAGCGCAGAAGACGTCTCCAGGTCCAGCAGGATCTGGCAGCACTCACGCAAACGGCCTGCGAGCACCGGGTGCGCCAGGTAAGCCTGCGCCTCGGCCATCGACTGGATGGCATAGCGCTGGGCCATGTCGCTGTGCCCCAGACCATTGATCTGCGGAAACACAAACCACATCCAATGCGTGCGCTTTTTGCCCGCCCGCAGCTCGGCGATCACGCGGGGCCAGACGGGCTCCTGGGCTTGGAGGAAACGGTCGAGAACTGGGGGGAGCGGCATGCTGGATTGGGTGGTGGGCTGGTTGCAGTGGATGGTGACTGCGAACCCGTGGCAGGGCAAGAATTGAATGGTGATGGCAGTGCAGGGGAGGGGGCGCGTGCGCGTGACACGCAGTCAGACCCCATGCCAGAATGAACCGATGAGCACCACCACCACCTCCTTCCAATCCAACGCAGACGGCACCCAGGTCACCACCTACACCTGGGCCCAAACCCCGGGCCAACCAGTGGGCGTTGTTCAAATCTCTCACGGCCTTGCCGAGCATGGCGAGCGCTACGACCGCTTTGCGCGGGCCCTGAACGCCGCAGGCTTCATCGTCCACGCCGTGGACCATCGCGGACACGGGCGCACCGCCGGTGGCAAGCTGGGCGACTTTGGCAGCGCTGGTTTCGGCGGCCTCATTGCCGACGTGGCCCAGTTCGGCGCACTGCTGCGCGAGCAGCACGCCGGCCTGCCGCTCTTCCTGTTCGGCCACTCCATGGGCTCGTTCGCGGCGCAGGCGGCCATCCTGGACCATTCATCCACCTGGTCCGGCGTCATCCTGTCGGGCTCCACCGCCCTCGATCTGTTCGCCGCCGCCATGGCCAATGCCCCTGCCGACGCGCCCGCCGGGCTCGCGGCCTTCAACGCGGGTTTTGAGCACCGCACCGGCTACGAATGGCTGTCGCGCGATGCTGCGGAGGTGGACGCCTACGTGGCTGACCCGTGGTGCGGCTGGGACATGCCGGAGGATGTGATTCCTTCGCTCTTCGCCCCAGCGCCCCGGCTGGCCGATCCCGCGCTGCTCGCGCGCATTCGCAGCGACTTGCCCATCCTCATCGCATCCGGCGACGCAGACCCGCTGGCCACAGGCGGGGCTTTGCTTCAGCAACTGGGGCAGCGGTATCGGGATGCCGGTGTGGCCGATGTGACGGTCAAGCTGTACCCAGCGGCGCGGCATGAGATCTTGAATGAGACGAATCGGGATGAGGTGACGGGGGATATCGTGGCGTGGCTGCGGGCGCGTTCCCGCATTGCGTAGTCACGGCTCCCGTAGCAGCAGTCTGTTGAAGCGGCTCCCACGCCAGTTCATGCGAACAGCTCTGCCACCCTCTCCAGGAATGCCTGCATGTTCAGCTCGGCATCCAGCGTTTCGCGGGTGATAACGTCGGCGTTCCCGTGGCGCACGCCGTACTCAATGCGCAGCTGCATTTGGCCGTCGTCGTCCAGTCCGTTTTCGTAGCCCATGCGGAACATGCGTGATATGTCGCCGCGGCGAGCCAGTGCCAAGAATCGATGCTCGTCAAGGCCCGTGATGGGTGGAAAGCAAAGGCACACCACTTTGATCGCGCCCTCACCAGCCCTGCCGGGCAGAGTGGCCACATGGCATCCGAGGCCGTCCGGGGGGATGCGCGCGGAGCCTGGCAATGTGGAGGCCTTGTCTTGCCACACGCGAGTGAGCTCGGATGCACCATCCGGACCGGCGAACCTGGCCCAAAAGCCGCCTGGGTCTTTGCGCAGGTCCTGGTGCAAGGCTTCGGTCACTTCATAGTGGTGACAGCGCCGCCCACGCGGGTCGGGGGTGTGGGACTGCAGCGATGCAGGAATAGGGCGCAGTGCAGCCCGCCAGGCAGCCATGTCGTTCCAGTGGGCCAGTGGCGGCGTGTGGGCTAGCGTGGCGCGCACGGCCGCCAGGGCCTCGCGCTCCTGAGGGGCGCGCCAGTAGCTGCTGTGCTGCCAGTGGTCCTCCAACTCGCGGGCGATGGCGGCTGCCAGTGGGTTGCCATTGAGGTGGGCGATGACGAGGCGCTGCGCATGCGGGAAGACCTCTTCACGCAGGCTGCGCGAGCCGTCCGAGCCGTCAGGGCGGTCCGACCAGGTGTAGGCGTTGCGGTAGGGAGTACGCACTCTGTCGGCGCTGGCGTCGTTGAGCAGTTGGTCCAGCCCATGCAGGTCAGTGCACAGACCCGCCAGGGGCAAAACCCGACCACATACCAGCGCAAGGACCGCTGGCAATTGCGATAGACGTTCGAGTGTCCACCGGTGCAGGGAGCCCGGGCCGGGCTCGAAGAACGCCATGCCCAGCTCGAAGGCGGTGTCCTGGTGAGGCTCGGGGCCCAGGGCTTGTGCCAGCACAGCGGTGCAAGCGTCATGCCACACACGCAGGGTCAGGTTCAGCACTTCATAGCGCATCAGATTGACGGTCAGCGCCTGGCGCACAGCACCGATCCGTCGGGCGAGGACGATGGGCGCGCCGGGCTGTTCGGGTGGTGCAGCTTCCAGCTCAAAACCGCTGCCAGCCATAGCGCGCGCCAGGGCAGGGGCCAAAACTTCTCGCACCTCGCTCTCGCCGCGCAGCGCGTCTGGCGGGAGCGCCCCCCAGGGCAGCTTTTCGGCGGGCGCCACAGGCGTGGCGGCTTGCGCGAACTCGGTCGGAACCACCCGGCCGTCGGCAGAAAACCTACGCCCAGCGTCGCGTCATACGCCACCAATCCCAGTGCACCGGCAATCTCCACAGCCGTCCGGTATGCGTTCATCTCGTCCACGTTCGGGAGGTCAAACTGCCATGCCGCGCGACGGCAGGCGTTGGCCTGCTGCAAGGGCGTGGTGCGGCCCGCGTCCTTGAAGCGATCCTCGAACCGCAGCGCGAACTCGACAAAGCGCAAGTTCTTGCCATCGGCACGCGCGTGCAGCAACTCGCGCATGGCCTCCAGCGCCGCAAAGTTTTCGGGCAGCGGCAGGGCATGGCGATCGGGGTCGAAGAGGTGAAGGCTAGAGGTCATGGCTGAGCGAAGACAAAGGGTTGGCTCGCGCAGCTTAGCCGGGATCAGGGCCGGGCAGCTTCGCCGCACGAGAGGGACTGCACGCTCGCGTCGCGTGGCAGCATGCCGGCCTCCCGCCCTTCCTGTTCGTGCACTCCCTGGGCTAGTTCGCAGCGCAGGCGGCGATTCTGGACCAAGCATCCACCTGGTCCGGCGTCATCCTGTCGGGCTCTACCGCCCTCGACCTGTTGGCCGCCGGCGTGGCCAACACCCCGCCGATGCGCCCGCCGGGCTCGCGGCCGTCAATGTGGGCTTTGAACACCGCACCGGCTACGAATGGCTGTCGCGCGACGCTGCCGGGGTAGACGCCTACATGGCAGACCCCTGGTGCGGCTGGGACGTGCCGCAAGACGTGATCCCATCTCTGTTTACGCCAGCGCCTCGGCTGAGATGCTAATAATCTATTCTGCTGAGCAGCAATAAACGAAGCGCTAGCCGCGAGAAGTAACTCGGCCTGCATCGGCCTACAACCCAGGGGGACTCTAATGACGAATGATCCAGCCGGCTCGACTTGGAAAAAGTGGGACTTGCACGTCCACACGCCTTCGTCACTGGTCCACAACTATCCCGGCGCCAGCCAGGACGAAGCCTGGGAAGCCTTCCTTCAAGACCTTGAGGCCCTGCCACTCGAGTTCAAAGCCATCGGCATCAATGACTACATCTTTATCGATGGCTACGAGCGAGCGCGCAAGGCGAAGCTTGAGCAAGGCCGGCTCAAGAACATCGACCTTCTGCTGCCCGTCATCGAGTTGCGTCTCGATAAGTTCGCCGGAGTGGTCAAGAAGGAGAAGGACGGAACCTATTCGCAGTCCGGCTGGAACCGCATCAACCTGCACATCATCTTCGACGCGATGGACCCGGCGGTCATCCAGCAGCAGTTCCTCAACGCGCTAACCCCAAGCTACCAACTGATTCCGGACTCCAACGACTTGAAGGGCAAGTGGAATGCCGTAATCACACGGGAAAGCTTGGCCGAGCTCGGGAAGATGATCGTCGACTCGGCGCCGGCCGAGAAAAAGGGGGATTACGCGCCCCACCTGCGGGAAGGCTTCAACAATCTCTGCGTGAGCCTTGAGAAAGTCGTCGATGCCCTCGACAAGCCCTATTTCGCAGGTAAGTTCCTAATTGCAGTCGGTAAGACCGAGTGGGCCAACCTAAAGTGGGATGACCAATCGATTGCCGAGAAGCGCAACATCATCAACCAAGCCGACTTGGTGTTCACTGCCGCGGCCAACCCTGCGGAATACCACGCAGCGCGCAAGAAACTCTCGGAGTCCAACGTTAAGGCCACCTTGCTCGACTGCTCCGATGCCCACGCGCCGAGAGCCTCGCAGGACAAAGACCGAGTTGGCAACTGCTTCACCTGGATCAAGGCCGACGCGACCTTCGACGGTCTCGTCCAGGCCATCACCGAATTCGAGGACCGAGTGTTTGTGGGCGACACGCCGCCCAAGCGGCTATTAGTCGAGGCCAATCGCACCAAATATGCCTCCAAAATCCGCATCAGCCGCAAGGTTGGCACTACGCTCGCCGACACTTGGTTCAACGTGGACATGCCGCTGAGCCACGACTTGGTCGCAATCATTGGCAATAAAGGCAGCGGTAAGAGCGCGATGGCCGATATCGCTGCCCTGGCCGGTGACACCAAAAACTTCAAGAGCTTCTCGTTTCTCAAGGACACGCGCTTTCGCAATCCGAGGAACAAGCTTGCACAGCACTTCGTCGGCGCGCTGGGCTGGCATGACGGCTCGGAATCCGAGCGCCAGCTCGACGAAGATCCCTCAGAGACCAGCGTCGAGCGGGTGAAGTATCTGCCCCAGAGCTACCTCGAGACACTGTGCAACGAGCTCGGCGACGGTGGCTCGGCGACGTTCGACACCGAGCTGCGCAAGATCATCTACACGCACGTCCCGGAGGAGGCCCGCCTAGGCTACACCTCCATGGACGAGCTGCTCGACTTCAAGGTCGCTGAGATCGACAGCGCACGCGAGCAAGTCATCAGAGAAATCTCGAAGGCCAACGCCGAGATCTTGCAGACCGAGCGTCGGCTCACGCCAGAGTTCAAGCAGTCGCTGCAAGAGCAGCTCGATGCCAAGGTCGCTGAGTACAACGCCTTGGTGGCCTCGAAGCCCGAGCCGGTGGAAGACCCCACAGTGGCGGACGCTGCGCAGGAAGAGTCGAAGGCCGCCACCGAGAAGATTCAGGCGATCGAGGAGGAGCTCAAAAAGCTTCGCGAAGAGGAAAAGCTGCTACGCGACAAGAAAGTCGTCGAGGCCAAGCGCCAAGCCGTCCTGAGCCGGATCGCACAGGCTATCGCCAACCACAAAAAGGCCCACGATCTGTTCATCGCGGAGCTGACCCCCATGCTGGCCGAGGCTGGCTCCGATTTGAAAGCTGCCGATCTGCTCGAATTGAAGATCGACACCTCGAAGATCGACGCGATGGCCAAGGCGGCAAAAGAATCGATTGCCGGCGTGGACGCAGCGCTCGCCAATCAAGAACCCACCGGCGTCTCCAAACGGCGCGAGGCGGCCGAGACGTCGATGGCCGAAATCAAGAGCAAGCTCGGCGAGAAGCAGCGCTTGTTCATCATCTTCAAGGACCAGGTCACCAAGTGGGAACAGGCCAAGGAGGAGCTTGTCGGCAACAAGGACAAGCCGCAGTCGATTGAGTGGTTCAAGGCCGAGATTGAGTCGCTCGGCGCCCTGCCCGCCAACCTGGTGGAGCTACGGGAGCGCCGCACCGAACTTGCTAAGACCGTCCACGAGCAGATCGGTAAGACTGTCGATGAATACCGCCGCCTCTATGGCCCGGTGCAAGAGTTCGTCAAGTCCGCCGCGCAAATGGACATGCATCTGCCGTTGGACTTCGATGTGCGCATCGAGGAGTCAAACTTCCAGGAGCAATTCTTCCCCCGCATTAATCGGCAGTCCCGGGGCAGCTTCTCCGGCGTTGACGAGAGCAACCAGTTCATGCGCGGACTGCTTAAGGAGGTCAACTTCGGAGACGTGGACTCGACGCTGAAATTCCTCGAGACCATTGACGACATGCTGCACTTCGACCGGCGCGAGTCCGGCGCTGGCCGCGAGACACGGATCGTCGATCAGCTGCGCAAGGGCGGTGATCCCCAAGATATCCTCGACTACCTCTACGGCATGAGCTATCTGGCGCCGAGGTACTCGCTGACGTTTGACCAACAAGAGATCAGCCAGCTCTCGCCCGGCGAGCGCGGGCTGCTTTTGCTCGTCTTCTACCTGCTAGTGGACAAGGATGACATCCCGATCATCATCGATCAGCCCGAGGAGAATCTGGACAACCAGACCATCTTCAAAGTGCTGGTCAAGTGCATCAAAGCGGCCAAGCAGCGGCGCCAGGTCATCATGGTGACGCACAACCCGAATTTGGCAGTGGTCTGCGACGCCGAGCAAATCATCTGTGCAACCTGCGACAAGGCGACTAACACGTTCAACTACGTCTCGGGCGGCATCGAGTCGCCAGTGATCAAGGCCACCGTCGTCGAAATTCTTGAAGGCACGGAACCAGCCTTTAAGAATAGGAAGCGCAAATACGGTCTTTGATGGCGATGCGCGGGCGCTCTAAGGTGTTCGAATCGTCGTCGTAGGTCACGCTAAACGCCTGACTGACGTCGGTGTTCAGTCGCAGCCTAAACATGCGCTTCTGGCGGCCTCAGCTGCCAAGCAGCCAAAACCCTGAGCATTCAATCTCGCAGGCCACTGACCTGTCTACCGGCCCCGAACCCCTCGCCCCCTCCGCGCAGACCCCGCGATCTGACAAGCGCGTCGGTACGCGCGCAAAGTCAGTTCAGCGCGCTGCATCACGGTGTCTTCCACGGCCGCAGCACGGTGGGCCAGCTCGTCGGCTTGGGCCTGCAGCAGTTCGGCTGGGCTCATGCCCGACGCCTCGCCGGTCAGCAGCGCAATCCCCTCGCTCACATGTCCCATGGTGTAGACATGGAACAGCCCGCGCTCCACCGCGTCCAGCACGCTGCGGTCCAGCATCAGGTGGCGTTGGTTGCGGGCGGGGACCAGCACGCCGTGGGTGCCGTCCAGCCCCGCCGTTGCGCAGGCGCGGAACCAGCCTTCGATCTTTTCGTTGATGCCGCCCACGGGCAGCACCTCGCCGTGCTGGTTGAGCGCGCCGGTCACGGCGATGCCCTGGCGCAGGGGCAGGCCTGACAGGCTGGACAGCAGCGCATACAGCTCGGCGCACGAGGCCGAGTCGCCTTCCACGCCGCTGTATTCCTGCTCGAACACGATGGACGCGTTCAGCGCCAGTGGCGCCACGTGGCTGAACAGGGCGGTGAGGTAGCTGTGCAGGATGAGCACGCCCTTGTCGTGGATGGGGCCGGACATATCGACCTCGCGCTCGATGTTGAGCAGGCCCTCTTGCCCGGCAAAGGTGCGGGCGGTGATGCGAACGGGAAAGCCGAAGCGATAGTCGCCCAGGTCGATCTGCGTCATGGCGTTGATCTGGCCGGTGATGGAGCCTGCCAGCGAGATCAGGCGCTCGCCCTCGGTGATGGAGTCGTGCAGCTCTTCTTCGGGCTGGTTGTGGCGCTGGGTGCGGGCGGCCAGGGCGGCCTGCACATCGGCGGCCTGCACCAGGGTGCCGCCGTGTGCCTTGCACAGGGCGGCGCTTTCAATGGCCAGTGCTTCGGTGTGTGCAAAGCGCGCGCTCTGGCGGCGCTGGTCGTCGGCCTCGCGGTGGGTCTGCTCCAGCACCAGGGCCACGGCCTCGGGACCGAAGTGGGGCAGGCCGCGCTTTTTGCAGACTTGGGCCACCAGGATGGCGGTGGCGTGGTGGGTGGCGGGGGTGGCGGCAAAGTGGTCTGAAAAATCCACCTTCACGCGAAAGCGCCGCGCGGCGTCGGGGTCGGCGTCCTGCAAGGCGTAGTACTCGTCCACCGATCCGATCAGCACGATCTTCACGTCCACGTCCACCGGCTCGGGCTGCAGCGCCACGGCGCCGCCGGGGGCATGGCCGGGGCCGCCGCCTCCTTCTTCGATCTGCAGGCGGCCGCAGCGCAAAAAGCGGCGCAGGCGCTGCCACAGGCCTTCTTCGGCGGCCAGGTCGTGCAGGTGCAGCAGGATGAAGCCGCCGTGCGCCTTGAGCAGGCTGCCCGCGTGGATGCCGGTGTGGTCGGCCTGCACGGTGTCGGCGTCCGATCCATGCTCGATGCTGCCAAACAGCGTGCGCTGGGTGGGGTTGTCTTCCACCACCACGGGCGCGGCGGTGCGGCCGTGGTTGTCTACCACCAGGTTCACCTGGCAGCGGGCCAGCAGGTCGTCGAGCGCGTCCTTGCGGTCGTCTTCGGCATCGGCGCCCTGGTCGCTACCTCGTTCGGCGTCTAAGGGCTCGAACAGGTCGATGTCGCCCAGCACGGCCTTCTCCACCTGGTCGAGCCAGTGGGTGAGCTTGACGGTGTCCTTGATCTGCTTGCGCAGGCCCTGGCGGATGTCGTGCAGGGCGTGTTCCACCAGGGGCTTGATGGTCTGGCGGCGCAGGGCGGCCAGGGCGTCGTCGCGGGTGCGCTCCAGCGGGCGGACGGCTTCCAGAAAGCGGGCGATCTCGGTGCGCAGTTCGTGTTCGGCGGCGTCGATCTCTGCGCGGCGCTCGCGCGGCAGGGCGCGGGCTTCGGCTTCGGTCAGCGCCTGGCCTTTGGGGCCTGTGAGGGTGAACACCATTTGCCCGCCCTCGCGGGTCAGGCGGAACTGGCGCGCCTCGGCAAACGCGTCGAGCACGGCAAAGGCCTCGCCTTCTTGCGCCTGCCAGGTTTTTTCGATGCGCTCCGCCTCGGCCTTGAAGTCGGCGGCGGCCAGGCGTTTGGGGATGTCGGCCTGCAGGTTCTTGGCCATGTCGGCCATGCCTTGGCGTAGCTGGCGGCCCTGGCCCGCAGGCAGGCGCAGTGCGCGGGGCCGGTCGGGCGTGTCGAAGTTGTGCAGGTAGCACAGGTCGGGCGGCACGGCGCGTTCTGCCGCAGCAGTCTGCATGGCCTGGCGCAGCAGCGATGCGCGCCCGCTGCCCACTTCGCCCAGCACGAACAGGTGGTAGTCAGGCTGGTGCAGCCCCAGGCCAAACTGTGCGGCGGCCTGGGCGCGCTCCTGGCCGATCCAGGGCAGGGGCAGGTCTTGCAGCTCGGCCGTGCTGGCAAAGCCCAGCGTGGCGGGGTCAATCGTCAGCCGCAGCTGGTGGGGGGCGAGGGCAGAAGCGGGCATCAGTACAGGTGTTGGGGGAGGGGCAGGTCACCAAAGTTTGCCTGCCATCTCGGAATATGGGTCAAATTGGCTGCTAGCGCTTGATGGATAAGCGCAAGCAGCTATAAAAATAGTAGTAATCGGCGGTCAGTGCGCCACGGGGCACACGCCCTTGGGTGCGCCACCGGCCAGCGCATGGCCGCGTGCATCGGCCAGCGCCGCAGCGGTGGGCACCTCGGTGGGCCAGCCCGCCAGGTGCTGTTGCGCCACGCGGCTCAGCGCCGTGATCCAGTGGCTGTTGTCGTTCAGGCAGGGGATGTAGTGAAACTCCTGCCCGCCCGCGTGCAGGAACGCCTCGCGCACCTCCATGTTGATTTCTTCCAGCGTCTCCAGGCAGTCGCTGGTGAAGCCGGGGCACACCACATCCACCCGGCGGGTGCCCGCCTTGCCCAGCGCCTCGATGGTGGGCTGGGTGTAGGGTTCCAGCCACTTGGCCTTGCCAAAGCGCGACTGGAAGGTGATGCGGTAGCGGTCTTCGCGCAGGCCCAGGCGCTCGGCCAGCAGACGGCCCGTCTTGCGCGATTCGCAGTGGTAGGGGTCGCCAAGGTGCAGCGTACGTTCGGGCACGCCGTGAAAGCTCATCACCAGCTGGTCGGGTTGGCCGTGGGTCTTCCAGTGCGATTCGATGGTGCGGGCCAGCGCGTCGATGTAGCCGGGGGCGTCGTGGTACCGGTTCACAAACCGCAGCTCGGGCACGTTGCGGGTGGCGGCAGCCCAGGTGTACACGGCGTCGAACACGCTGGCCGTGGTGGTGGCCGAGTACTGCGGATACAGCGGCAGGATGAGGATGCGCGTGGCGCCCTCGGCCTTGAGCGCATCGAGCTGGCTGGCGATGGACGGGTTGCCATAGCGCATGGCATGGCGCACCAGCACCGCGTGGCCCGCCTCGCCCAGCCAGCCGCGCAGCAGCGTGGCCTGCTTTGCCGTCCAGTGCGCCAGGGGCGAGCCCTCGGGCGTCCAGATGCTCGCGTACTTGGCAGCCGACTTGGCCGGGCGCGTGCGCAGGATGACGCCGTGCAGGATGGGTAGCCACACGAGTTTGGGGATCTCCACCACGCGGTGGTCACCCAGGAACTGCGCCAGATAGCGGCGCACGGCGGGGGCCGTGGGTTCGTCGGGCGTGCCGAGGTTGCACAGCAGCACTCCAGTGCGTTCGGCCTGGCCGTGGGTGTAAGGGGGTTCGGTGTGGAAGGGTGAGCGCATGCCCCGATTGTGGCAAACGGACCGGCCCTTCGGTGACCGTGGAGTATTCTCTGCAGACCATGCCCGATTCCCCCGCTGAACTGCCCGCTGCCCAGCCCACCGCGCTGCAGCTGGACACCTCCCGCATCCGCGCCATCACCATCGACCTGGATGACACGCTCTGGCCCATCTGGCCCACCATCACGCGGGCTGAACGCGTGCTGCTGGACTGGCTCACGCACCACGCGCCCGCCACGGCAACCTTGTTCTCCAGCACCGAATCGCTGCGCGCCATCCGCAACCAGATGGTGGCGCTGCGGCCTGACCTGCTGCACGACCTGAGCGCGCTGCGGCGCGAGTCCATCCGCCTGGCGCTGACCCAGGCGGGCGACGAGCCCGCGCTGGCCGAACCGGCGTTTGACCTGTTCTTTGCCGAGCGCATGCGGGTGGAGCTGTTTGACGACGCGCACGACACGCTGGCCTTCTTGTCGGCGCGCTACCCGGTGGTGGCGGTATCCAATGGCAATGCCGACGTGCACCGCATCGGCATCGGCCACTACTTTCGCCACAGCATCAGCGCATCGGAGTTTGGCGTGGCAAAGCCCGATGCGCGCATTTTTCACGCTGCCGCCACGGCCGTCGATGTGCTGCCCCACGAGGTGCTGCATGTGGGCGACGACGCCACGCTGGATGCGCAGGGCGCGCTGAACGCGGGCATGCAGGCCGTGTGGATCAACAGCGCCAACCACCCCTGGCCGCACGACGACACACCGCCGCATGCCACGGTGGACAGCCTCACTGCGCTGTGCAGGCTGTTGGCCTGACGGGCTTCCCTCGGTTCGGTTTCTTGCCTCAGGTCAAGGTTTGGGCGTGCGGTGGTTGAAGCCGCTGCCCGATGAAGTCACACTCACCCGTCGCTGAGCGACCCCTCCCACCATGCCCCGTAATCCCCCGCCATTGCCCGCCATCCGCACCATCGGCCTCATGCAACCCATGGCCTGGCTGGTGCTGGCCTGGCGCGACATGGCGCGCGCGGGCTGGATCAGCTTTGCGCATGGCCTGGCGCTCACGCTGTTCGGGGCCGCCATCTTTGCAGTGGCGCACCACCGCTTCTGGCTGCTGGCGGGGGCGCTGTCGGGCTTTTTGGTGGTGGCGCCGGTGCTGGCCACCAGCCTGTATGCGCTGAGCCGCGCGCTGGAGCGCGGCGAGCCCGCCAACCTGGGCGTGGTGCTCAAGACCTGGTTCAACTGGCAGAACAGCCATGTGAACAAATGGGGAAACGACTACTGGTGCATGGTGCAGTTTGGTGCCCTGCTGGCGCTGGCGGCCTCGGGCTGGGTGATGACCTCGGCGGCGCTCATCACGCTGCTGGCACCGGTACCCATCGAAACGCCGCTCGACTTTCTGCGCCACGTGGTCATGGCCCGCGACGGCTGGCTGTTTGAAATCTGGCTGGCGCTGGGCAGCCTGATGGCAGCGCCGATTTTTGCGTCGAGCGTGGTGGCCATGCCGCTGCTGCTGGACCGCCGCGCCACGCTGCTGCAGGCGGTGCTGACCAGCTGGCAGGCCGTGGTGGTCAACCCGCTGCCCATGGCGTTCTGGGCGGCAATCATCCTGGGCTTTACCTTGCTGGGCCTGGGCTCGCTGCTGCTGGGCCTGATCGCCGTGATGCCCATGCTGGGCCACGCCAGCTGGCACGCCTACCGCGACCTGGTGGACGCCTCCAGCCTGCCCGAGCGCGACCTGGCTGCACCCGCTGCGCCAGCGCGCACGCCTGGAGGGGCATCGTGATTTTTGGCTTCACCGAGGCGCAGATCTCGGGCTTCTTCCTCACCTATGGCGTGGGGGCGTTCATCGCCTACATGCTGTTCATCATCGGGCAGCTGGCATGGGAGTCCAAGGCCGGGCGCTTTGGCACTTTTGTGCTGTTTTTGGGCCTGGGCGTGGGGTTTCTGGGGTTCCTGGCCAAGGTGGTGATCCAGTGGTGGCTGGAGAAGTGAGCGGGCCAGAGATCCTCTGAGACCACTGCACGGGTTCTGCAGCAGCCGCATCAGCGCGGCCAAGACCGCAGGCCCAGCTCTTGCGCCAGTTGCCGGTAGTCGGCCAGACTGCGTTGCACAAACTCCTCCAGCGCCGCGCCGGTGCGTGCAAACGGGTACAGGCCGTACTGGCTGCACAGCGCGGCATAGCCGGGGGCGGCCAGCGCATCGGCAAAAGCCGTCACCCAGGCGCGCACGGCGGCATCGGGGGCGCTGGCGGCCATGTACAGGCCGCGCACCGTGGGCCAGACCAGGTCCACGCCCTGCTCGCGCGCCGTGGGCAGGTCGGCCAGGGCGCCGGGCAGGCGGGCCTGGGCCAGCACGGCCAGAAAGCGCAGGGGCGCGCCTTTTTCCAGGGCCTGCCGGGCCTCGGCGGCATCGCCGGTGAAGACGCCGATATGGCCGCCGCGCAGGGCCTTGAGCGCCTCGCCGCCGCCTTCGAATGACACAAAGCGCATGCGCTTGGGGTCCTGCCCGGCGGCACGGGTCAGCAGCGCGGCCTTCATCCAGTCCTGGCTGCCCAGGGTGCCACCGGCGCCAAACACCACGCGGGCCGGGTCCTTGTGCAGCGCGGTCACCACGTCTTGCAGGCGCTGGTGGGGCGAATCGCGGTGCACGGCCACCACGCCGTAGTCGGTGCCCAGGGTGGCGATCCAGCGCACGGCGCTCACCGGGTGCGGGCCAAAGCGGCCCTGTGCGATGTTGAGCAGCGAGCCGCTGGAGAACGCCACCAGCGTGTCCGGCCCGCCCAGCCGCCCGGTGGCGATCTGGTCAAACGCCATGGCACCGATGCCCCCGGGTAGATAGCGTGTGTGCAGCGGTGGGCGTGCGGGGCGCACGGCTTGCACGGCCTGCGTGGCCAGGCCGCAGGTCAGGTCGAACCCGCCGCCGGGGCGGGAGGGGGCGATGCATTCGGCGGGCTCCAGCGATGCGTCGGCCGCCCACGCAGCTGGCGTGTGCGCAGCGCCTGCGGTGCCCGCCAGTGCTGCCAGCCACTGCAGGGCGTGGCGGCGGGGCAGGGTGGGGAGAGGGTGTGGTGCGGACGGCATGCGGGGCGAATTCTGGCGGAATCTGGGGTGCTGCGGGATGGGGGTTTTCAGCCCCGGGGCCACCACAGGATGGCCAGCAGGCCGGGCCCACCCGCGCGTTCTTCGAGTCGCAGGCCGCCCCGGTGCCGCTCGGCAATGGAGCGCGCGATTGCCAGCCCCAGGCCCGAGCCGCCCGCCGCCGCCTGCGAGCCACGCCGGTAGCGCTGGCCCAGTGCATCGCGTTCGCTGGCGGGCAGGCCGGGGCCGTTGTCTTCCACGCTGAGGCTCCAGCCCAGGCCGTCGCCCGCAGCAGACACGGTGACCGTGCCGTGTTCAGGCGTGTAGGCAATCGCGTTGGCGGCCAGGTTGGTGAGCGCCTCGCGCAGCAGGCCGCTGTCGCCCACGGCCATGAACTCGGGCGTGGGCGTGTGGATGCCGAAGTCGATCTGCCGAGCGCGGGCGCGGGGCAGCAGCTCCAGCGCCACGGCGCGCAGCAGCGCGGCCAGGTCGAATGGGGCCAGCTCCACTGCCGCTGTGTCGCTGCGGCCCAGGGCCAGCAGCTGCTGGGTGCTGCGCGTGGCGCGCGCGACTTCGCCGCCGATGGCTTCCAGGGTGTGCTGCACCTGGGTGGCGTCGGCCTCGCGCCGGACGTAGTCGATCTGCATCTGCAGTGTGGTGAGGTGGGTGCGCAGCTGGTGCGAGGCGTCGTCCAGAAACTGCCGCTGCTGGGCCACCAGGTCTTGCGTGCGGGCCATCTGCTGGTTGGCTGCAGCCACCAGGGGGCGGATGTCGGCGGGCAGGTCGGTGTCGGCCATGGGGGTCATGTCGTCGGGGCTGCGCGCCTGCACCTCGCGCGCCAGGCGCGCCAGCGGCCGCAGCGCCACGGCCAGCGTGGCGGCCGTGCCCAGCACCATGAGCGCCAGCACCAGCGTGTCGCGCAGCGCTGCCCGGCGCACAAAGCGGCGCGTGAACTCCAGCCGCGAGCGCGTGCTTTCGGCCACCTGCACCAGCACGCTGCCGGCATCGGCCCCGGGCGCGGCGCCTTCCACCGCGCGGCGGTAGGCGGCCAGCCGCACGGATTCGCCGAAGTAGGTGGCGTCATAGAAACGTGGCACGCCGGGCGTGAGCGGATCGGGTGGCAGGGGCAGGTCGGCGTTGCCCAGCTCCACCAGCCCGTCGGACGAGGCCACGCGGAAGTACACATTGCCGCTGGCCGTGAGTTCAAAAAATTCGAGCATGCTGTAAGGCAGCTCGGCCGACAGGCCGCCCGAGGCGGTGGAGATATTGGCGTCAATGGATTTGAGCGCCCCGAGCAGCGAGCGGTCGTAGGCCGCGTTGGCGGCCTCCAGCGCGTCGTGCCGCGTCATCCACAGCTCCACGCCCGTCACCACGGCCAGCAGCGGCAGCAGCAGCAGGGCCAGCAGCCGCCACAGGCTGGCGCGGCGCAGGCGTTGTATCAAAGACATGGCAGCGGACTCCGCCGCAAAGAACAGGGAGCGGTCCTGAACATGCGCGTGGCCCACGCCAGTGCCACCGTGGAACTGGCTTTGCCAGGCCACGGGTGGCGTCCCCCCTCAGGGGGGAAGACGCGCAGCGTCTCAGGGGGGAGCCACATCATTTGCTTCGAGCGCATAGCCCAGGCCGCGCAGGGTGGTGATGCGCACACCGCTGCCATCGAGCCGCTTGCGCAGGCGGTGCACAAACACTTCCACGGCTTCGGGGTGCACGTCTTCGTCGTCAGAGAACACGCGGTCCAGGATCTGCTGCTTGGAAAACGGCTCGCCGCTGCGCTGCACCAGCACGCGCAGCACGGCATGCTCGCGCGGCGACAGGGCCAGGGGCTCGCCATGCAGCGTGAACTGCTTGCGCGGGTTGTCGTACACCAGCGCGCCACAGGCCAGACGCGGGTGCTCGTTGCCGCGTGCGCGGCGCACCAGGGCATGCAGGCGGGCCTCCAGCTCGGCCAGCTCGAAAGGCTTGGCCAGAAAGTCGTCAGCCCCCGCGTTGAGCGAGCGCACGCGCTCGTCCAGCGAATCGCGGGCCGTGAGGATCAGCGCGGGCAGGCGCTGGTCGCGGTCGCGCAGGCGCTGCAGCACGGCCTGGCCGTCCAGCCCGGGCAGGCCCAGGTCCAGCACCAGCGCATCGTAGTTGTCGTGCTGCTGCAGCGCACGGTCGGCCAGGCGCCCGTCGTTCACCCATTCCACCTGGATGCCCGCATGCTCCAGCGCGCGGCTGAGCCAGGTGCCCAGGTTGTGGTCGTCTTCGGCCAGGAGGATGCGCATGGGTGGATGCTAATGCCGCTGTGCCGTGGCCCGGCCCGCCAGCAGGCTGTTGAAACTGGCGCGCCCCCAAAGCCAGTGCCACCGTGGAGCGGGCTTTGCCCGGCCACCGGTGGCGTCCCCCTCGCGGGAAGACACGAAGCGGCTCAGGGGGGCTTCCTAGTCCGGCTTGATCTGCGCGCGCTTGATGACTTTCTGCCAGCGCGCCTGCTCCGCCGCAATGAACTGCGCAAACTGCGCGGGCGTGCCGCCGATGGCTTCGGCGGCGTCGCCGTTCAGGCGCTTGAGGGCTTCGGGTGCCTTGACGGCCTTCATGGTTTCGGCTGCCAGCTTGTCCAGGTGTTCCTTGGGCAGGCTCGCGGGGGCCAGCATGCCGTACCACTGCGTCATCTCGAAGCCGGGGAAGCCCTGTTCGGCCACGGTGGCCACGTCGGGCAGCTGCGGCAGGCGCTGCGTGGAGCCGGTGGCGATGCAGCGCACCTTGCCGGACTTGATGAACGGAAGCAGGGCCGCAGCGCCCACCGAAGCGGCGTCAAGCCGGCCCGATAGCAGGTCGGTCATCATGGGGCCGGTGCCCCGGTAGGGCACGTGCAGCATGAAGATCTCGGCGGTCATCTTGAGGTATTCAAACGCGAGGTGGCCCGCGCTTCCGTTGCCTGCCGAGCCGTAGCTGAGCTTGCCCGGGTTCTTCTTGGCGTAGGCGATGAACTCCTTGAGGTTCTTGGCAGGCACGTCGGGGTGCACCACGTACAGGCTGGGCACCTTGGCCAGCAGGCTCACGGGCTTGAAGTCCTTGTTGGCGTCGTAGGGCAGTTTGTCGAAGATGTAGGGGTTGACGGCCAGCGTGCCGATGTGGCCCAGGATGAGGGTGTGCTGGTCTTCGGCGCGGGCGACTTCCTGCATGGCGATGTTGCCTGCGGCGCCGGGTTTGTTGTCCACAAACACGCTCTGGCCCAGGGTCTTGCTCAGCTCGGCCGCCGTGGAGCGCGCCACGATTTCGGAGCTGCCGCCCGGTGCAAAGGGCACGACGAAGCGGATGGACTTGGCGGGCCACGCGGCCTGGGCCGACGCGGCAGTGGGCAGCAGGCCGCCCAGGGCCAGGGCGCTGCCTGCGCCCAGCAGGTGGCGGCGGGTGGGGTGGAAGGCGGGGGAAATGTCGTTGTCGAACAGCATGGGTGTCTCCGTGAAAGCCATTGCGGCGTTGCCCGGCGTATGGTGTGCGCAGCGTGCTTTCGGAATGCTGTCAGTCGGCCTGGGGTTTACCCGAGGCACCTCGCATCGACAGAGCGAGGATTACGCCAGTGCCGCTACTGCCGTGCCGCTTAGCACGGCCCCTTCCAGCGTGGCGGGGTAGGGGCAGTCCACATAGTCGCCGCAGGCCGCCAGCCCCGGCAGCACCTGCATGCCGGGCCGCTGCAGGCCAGGGGTGCAGGCAAAGGTGGCGCGTTTTTCCACCACGGTCTGCACGGGCTGCAGGCCAGGCAGGCCCAGCTGGGCGGCGGCCTGCTGCAGCACCTGCTGCTCGATCAAGGCGCGGTCCCCATCACTGGCGCTCACCACAAAGGCCAGCAGCCCGTGCTGGCCGTCGAGCTGGCCCCGGTCGAACACAAACTGCGCCGGGTGGGCAGCGGTGTTGCGCAGCGCCAGCATGGGCAGGGGCAGGTGGGCGCCCAGGGCGTGGGCATAGACGGTGGTGATGGCCTCAAACCGCAGGGCGCTGGTGGTGGCGCTCCAGCGGGCTGCACCGGCCAGGCCCGCCGTGCCTGCCAGGCCTTCGACCAGGCGGCTGGCTTCCCAGGACGGGCAGGCCAGGGTGACGTGGTCGAACGCTCCGGGCTCTTCGGTGCCGTTGGCGGCCACTACCGGCTGCCAACGTCCCCCGGGCAACGGCTGCAGGCGCTGAATGCGCTGGCCGGTGAGGACCTGGCCGCCTTGCTGCTGCAGCCAGCGGGCAGCGGCTTCGGGAAAGAGGGCGCCTAAGTCCACACGTGGCAGCAATAGGTTGGAGCCGCCGCGCCCGCTGAACACGCTGTCCTGCAGCACGCGCAGAAACACCTGGCCGCTGGCCTGGTTGGCAGGGGTGTTGAGGGCCGACACACACAGCGGGTCGATGAACTCGCTCATGAGCCGGGGCGTGAGCGGCGCGCACAGCGCGGCCACCGAAGTGGCGGGCGCGCAGCGAAAGCCGCGCAGCTGCCAGGCCGTGGCTGTGCGCAGCAGTGCCAACTTGTCGCGCCAGCCCCAGCCCTTGGCGCGGGCAATGCCCAGCAGCGCATCGAGGGGTGGGGGCAGGTCGGGCAGTTGCAGGCCCTGGCCATCAGGGAATTGAAGCGTGAGTGGCAGGCGCAGCAGGGCGGTATCGATGTCCACGCCCACCAGCCGCATCAGGCGCAGGCTTTCGGCGTAGGCGCCGATCAGGATGTGCTGGCCGTTGTCGAGCGTGGCGGGCGTGCCATCGGGCAGCGCTCCCGGCACGGCGCGCGCCCGGCCGCCCACGGTGCGCGCGGCCTCGAACACGGTGACCTGGCGGCCTGCCTGCGCATGGGCGATGGCGGCGGCCATGCCCGCCCAGCCTGCGCCGATGACGGCGACCTTCATGGACGCGGGCCCACGGCTACGACATCCGGCCGAGCGCCTGCACCTTCCACGCCAGCCAGAACTTGCGAAGCGGCGTGAGGCGGATGCGCTGGTGCAGCACCTGGAAGTTCTCGTGCTCGATCTCGCGCAGCAGGGTGCGGTAGATGTTGGCCATCATCAGGCCGGGCTTCTGGGCGCGGCGGTCGGCATCGGGCAGCAGGGCGAAGGCCTCGTCGTACAGGCGGTGCGCACGCTCGGCCTGAAAGCGCATCAGCGCGGTGAAGCGGTCGGAATAAGTGCGCTTCAGGATCTCGTGCGCCTTCACGTCAAATTGCTGCAGCTCGCTCACCGGCAGGTAGATGCGGCCCAGCATGGCGTCTTCGCCCACATCACGGATGATGTTGGTGAGCTGAAAGGCCAAGCCCAGCGTGTGGGCGTAGTCGGTGGTGCGCGGGTCGGTCTGGCCGAAGATGCGTGCGGCGACTTCGCCCACGATGCCCGCCACCAGGTGGCAGTAGCCCTTGAGGCCCGCAAAGTCGAGGTAGCGGGTCTGCTCCAGGTCCATCTGGCAGCCGTCGATCACGGCCTGCAGGTGGCGTTGTTCAATGCCATAGTCGGCGGCCAGCGGCATCAGTGCCAGCATCACGGGGTGGGTGGGCTGGCCCGCATAGGCCTTGGCCACCTCGGCCTGCCACCAGGCCAGTGTGGTGCGCGCCACGCCAGGGTCGGAGACTTCGTCCACCACATCGTCCACTTCGCGGCAGAAGGCATAAAACGCCGTGATCGCGGCGCGGCGCGGGGCCGGCAGGAACAGGAAGGCGTAGTAGAAGCTGCTGCCCGAGGCCACGGCTTTTTGCTGTACGTATTGCTGTGGGGTCATGGGGCGCGATTGTCCCATGGCGGACATGGCCCGCGAATGCAACCTGGCAGCTGGTGGAGGCCGCAGTTCCCCAGTTTGGCCTGCCTGTTCTGCGGCAGTTCTGCGGCAGGCCGAAGGGCATCAAAAGGCGATCTGTTCCACGCCCACGTCGCTGGGCCGCTTGAGCGCTTCGCGCATGAAGACGCTCATGGGGAGCGTGCCTTGGTCCGAGTGGAACCATTTTTTGTAGAGAGCCGCCATCTCCCCGGTCTGGATCAGGCGGCGGGTGACTTGGTCTACCAGCTCCTTGAAACGAGGGTCTTGCCTGCGCAGGCCAATGCTGTAGGGCTCTACCGAAAGGCGCTTTTCCAGAAACTGGTAGTCCCCCATGGCCTTGCCCAGCCGGGTCATGGGGCTCCACAGGCCTGCATCGTCTGCAAAAACCGCATCTGCCTCCCTGCGCGTGAGTGCATCCAGCCCCTGTGCAGTGCTGTCTACCGGCACGTAGATGAATTTGCGGTGGTAGGTGCGTTCGTTCGTGGCCAGCAGGCCGTCATTGGTGGTTTTCCGTTCGACGGCAATGCGTTTGCCGTTCAGATCGTCCACCGTCTTGATGCCCGAGTCCTTGCGCACGAGGAAGGCGGTGGTGGCAATGAAGATGTGGTGGCTGAAGGCGACTTCCTTCTGGCGCTCCAGGGTGTTGGTGGTCGTGCCGCATTCCAGGTCCACTACGTTGTTTTTCAGGTCCGCAAGGCGGTTCTTGCCGTCTACCAGTACATAGGTCAGGCGCAGGTCGGGGCGCTTGAGTTCCTTCTTGAGCTCCTCGTAAATCTTGGTGCAGATATCAACGCTGTAGCCACGCACCTGTCCAGTGGCTGGGTCTTTGTAGGAGAAGGGGTGGGATGCCTCGCGGTGCCCCAGTCGCAATTCGCCGGTCTTGGCAATGTGGGTCAGGGTGTCTTGCGCCCAGGCGCCAGGGGACATCCAGGACAGGGGAAGGATCAGTAGCAGGGCTCGCAGCGCAGAGAAGAGGTGCATAGGAAACGGAAAAGGTGACGGGGCCATGCATGCCAGGCGTCGCAGGAAGCGCGCGAGGCTGCACGCCGCGCATTGTGCTGCGGCACCTGCTGTTGTGTCACATTAGCGACAGGTTTGTCAGCATTCCACAACATTCACCGCCAGCCCGCCACGCGATGTCTCCTTGTATTTGACCTTCATGTCCGCGCCGGTCTGCATCATGGTCTTGATGACCTTGTCGAGCGAGACCACATGCTGGCCGTCGCCACGCAGCGCCATGCGGGCGGCATTGATGGCCTTGATGGCGCCCATGGCGTTGCGTTCGATGCAGGGGATCTGCACCAGGCCGCCCACGGGGTCGCAGGTCATGCCCAGGTTGTGCTCCATGCCGATTTCGGCGGCGTTCTCGATCTGCTCGGGGGTGCCGCCCATCACCGCAGCCAGCGCGCCTGCGGCCATGGAGCAGGCCACGCCCACTTCGCCCTGGCAGCCCACTTCGGCTCCCGAGAGCGATGCGTTTTCCTTGTAGATGATGCCGATGGCGCCTGCCGTGAGCAAAAAGGTGGCAATGCCGTCGTCGTTGGCCGGGATGGGGCCTTGCAGGAAGTTGACGTAGTAATGCAGTACGGCGGGGATCACGCCTGCAGCCCCATTGGTGGGCGCCGTCACCACGCGGCCGCCGGCGGCGTTTTCTTCGTTGACGGCCATAGCGTAGAGGTTCACCCAGTCCAGCATCGAGAGCGGGTCGCGCAGCGCGGCCTCGGGCTGCGTGCTGAGCTTGTGGTGCAGCTCGGCCGCGCGGCGGCGCACATGCATGGGGCCGGGCAGGGTGCCGGTGCTGGCGCAGCCGCGCTGCACGGCACCGGCCATGGTCTTCCAGATGGCCATGAGCTGGCGGCGCACCTCGGAGGCGCTGCGCCAGTGTTGCTCATTGGCCGCCATGAGCTGGGCGGGGGTGAGGCCGGTGGCCTGGCACTGGGCCAGCAGCTCGGCCCCCGTGCGGAAAGGGTGGGGCAGGCCTTGGGCATGGCCGGCCGCATCGGGCCCAGCGGTGGCGGCGCTGTTGAGTACACGCTCGCCCGCCGCGTCGATCACAAAACCGCCACCCACCGAGTAGTACTCACGCGCCGCAATCTCGTCGCCCTGCGCGTCGAACGCGTGAAACGCCATGCCGTTGGGGTGCAGCGGCAGGCTTTTGCGGCGAAACAGCAGGTGCTCTTTTTCGACAAACGGCACCACATGCTCGCCCAGCAGCTCCAGCGTTTGCCGGATGCGGATGTCGGCAATGGCAGGCTGGATCTGGTCCGGGTCGATGTGGTCGGGCTCGTGCCCGGCCAGGCCCAGCAGCACGGCCTTGTCGGTGCCGTGGCCCACGCCGGTGGCTGATAGCGAACCGAACAGTTCTATGGTGACGTGGTGCACGGCGGCCAGGCCCACCGTGTCACGCACATGGCAGGCAAACTGCCGCGCCGCGATCATGGGGCCCACGGTGTGGGAGCTGGACGGGCCGACGCCAATCTTGAAGAGGTCGAAAACGCTGACGGACATGGTGGGTGCGTACCGGAAGGGCCCGGGGCCGCAGCGCTTGTGGCGCGGGCTTGGGTTGCGTGATGGGGCCGCACGGGGCGGTTGGTGGCCGCGAGGCTAACCGCGCGCTGCAGCAGCCGGATGCTCGCTATCCCTGCCTTGCGGGATTGCCCCTCATCAGCGTGCAGCGCCCAGCAGGGAAAGCGTTCCTGAACTGATAGCTGCCAGCGATTGATAGATAAGCGCTAGGAGCCAATTTGGCTTGTAATTTTGGCCAAGAAACATGCCGATGTCAGCGCGCCTTGTGGCCCATGAATCTTTCTTACATCACCAGCGCGCGGCCCAGCATCACGCACCAATCCCACGCATGCAGGCGTGGACGGGTGTGCAGGCTGCCGCCTTTGAGGGCGTCCACCTTGTCCAGAATGCGCAGGCCGCCTTGCACCACCAGGCGCAGCTCCCACCCGGCGCGGCCGGGCAGACGGTGCACCAAGGGGGCGCCTATTTGCATGCTGGCGCGGGCCCAGCGGGCGCAGTCGGAGATGAGGCGCACGTTCTCGGGGGTACTTCTGAGTGCCAGCAGCTCGGCCTGGCAGGCGCCATGAACGGCGCAGTCGGCGCGGGGCAGGTAGTGGCGCCCTCGGGGGATGTCCACGGAGAGGTCCTGCCAGAAGTTGATGAGCTGCAGCGCGGTGCAGATGGCATCGCTTTCTTGCAGCGCCTGGGCGTCTGTTACGCCGTACAGGTGCAGCAGCAGCCGGCCCACGGGGTTGGCGGAGCGGCGGCAGTAGTCCAGCAGCTCGGCGCGGTCGGCATAGCCCTCGGCATCACGGGTTTTTTCAACATCCTGGGCAAAGGCGCTGAGCAGGTCTTCCAGCAGTGGTACGGGCAGCTGGTGGCTATGCAGCACCGCTTGCAGCGGCAAGAACACGCTGGCCCAGCGGGGCGAGGGCGGCTGGCCCTGGGCGACGGCCATCAGGTCAGCATGGTAGGCGGCCAGGTCGGCCAGGCGGTCTGCAGCCAGGGCGTCGCCCTCATCCGCAATGTCGTCGGCGGTGCGCGCAAAGCCGTAGATGGCGGCTATGGGCTGGCGCAGGTGCGGTGGGCACAGCACCGATGCGACCGGGAAGTTCTCGTAGTGCGTGACAGGAGCGGCCAGGGCGGCAGACGCATGGTGTGGAGCAGTCTGGAGCGGCTGTGGCGCGGAAGTTGCAGCGGACGCCACTTCAAGCTGGGGAGGGGGGGATCGGTCGTTCACACCCTGGATTGTCGCTTGACAATGCCAAGGGCTTCTCATAGATTACTAACCGGTCAGTCAGTAATCAAAAAACCAATTCAATCAGGGACAAGGAGGCTGGCCGGTAACTGTTACCGCAGTTCCGTTTTCAGCGCAGGCATTCGTGCCTGCGTTTTGCGTGCAGCCCCTGCAACTCCTTGTAGCCCTTCTCTATTCACCGGATTTCCCATGCGCACATCCTCCGCTTCGCGGCCTTTTCAACGGCACTGCCGGACCTTGCTGATGGTGGCCGCCGCTGCTTTGCTGGCCGCCTGTTCCCGCCCCGCGCCGCCCGAAGAGCCGGTGCGCTCCGTCAAGTTGCTGACGGTGGGGGTGGGTGCGCTGCAATCCAGCCTGGAGTATTCGGGTGAGGTGCGGGCCCGCGTGGAGTCGCGCTTGGGGTTCCGCGTGGCGGGCAAGATCGTGCAGCGCCAGGCCGAACTGGGCCAGCGTGTGCGGGCCGGACAGGTGCTGGCCCAGCTGGACCCCAAGGATTACCAACTGGCCACCGACGCCGCGCGCGCACAGTTGGCATCGGCCACCACGCAGCGTGATCTGGCCGCTGCCGACTACAAGCGCTACCAAGCCCTGAAGGACCAGAACTTCATCAGCGGCGCCGAGCTGGAGCGCCGCGACGCGACGCTGAAAGCCGCCCAGGCCACGCTGGACCAGGCCCGCGCGCAGCTGTCATCGCAAGGCAACCAGGCGGCCTACACCACGCTGGTGGCCGACGTGGCGGGCGTTGTCACTGGCATTGACGCCGAGCCTGGCCAGGTGGTGTCGGCCGGGACGCCTGTGGTGCGCATTGCGCAGGATGGCCCCCGCGATGTGGTGTTTGCGGTGCCGGAGGACAAGGTGGGGCTGATCACCCCAGGCTCAGAAGTGGCGGTGCGCGGCTGGTCCGGTGGCGCCAACCTGACGGGCCGCGTGCGCGAAGTGGCCGCCAGTGCCGACGCCGCCACGCGCACTTACCAAGTCAAGGTGGCCATCGACGGTGCCGATGCGCCTGCCCTGGGCTCCACCGTGTATGTCACGCCCAAGGCGCTCAGCCATGCGGGCATTCCGGCTATCAAGCTGCCCACCAGTGCGCTGCGCCAGGAGGGGCAGTCCACGGCGGTGTGGGTGTATGACGCGGCCAGCAGCACGGTGAAGTCGCAGGTGGTGCAGATTGCCACGGCCGATGGCAACGAGGCCGTGGTGGCTGCGGGTCTAGCCCCCGGCATGCAGGTGGTGGCCACGGGGGTGCATGTGCTCTCGCCTGGGCAGAAAGTGCTGATTTATCAGCCAAAAACGGCCTCAGCGCCCGCCAGTAAAGCGCAGACAGCTACCAATCCAGTAGCAATGCCTGCCGCGCCTGCTGCCACAGCAGCGGCACCCGCAGCTTCCACAGCCAACTGAGGCCGGCCATGACGCAAGTACAACCCAAAGAGGGGTTCAACCTCTCCAAGTGGGCGCTCGACCATCCCGCCCTCACGCGCTACCTGATGGTGGTGCTGATGCTGCTGGGCTTTGCCGCCTACTTCCAGCTAGGGCAGGACGAAGATCCGCCCTTCACCTTCCGTGCCATGGTGGTGCGTACCTACTGGCCCGGCGCCACGGCGCAGCAGGTGGCCGAGCAGGTCACTGACAAGATCGAGCGCACGCTGCAAGAGGTGCCCTACGCGGACAAGATCCGCAGTTATTCGAAGCCCGGCGAGTCGCAGATCATCTTTCAGATCAAGGATTCGTCCAAGGCCAGCGAGGTGGCCAACGTCTGGTACAGCGTGCGCAAGAAGGTGGGCGACATGCGCTACACCTTGCCGCAGGGCATCCAGGGCCCGTTCTTCAACGACGACTTTGGCGATGTGTATGGCGTGATCTACGCGCTGGAGTCCGAGGGCTTCAGCTACGCCGAACTCAAGCAGTTTGCCGATGACGCACGCCAGCAGCTGCTGCGTGTGCCCGATGTCGCCAAGGTTGAGCTGTTTGGCGTGCAAGACGAAAAACTGTTCATCGAAATCTCGCAAAAACGCCTGTCGCAACTGGGCCTGGACATGAACCAGGTGCTGGCCCAGCTGGGCCAGCAAAACGCCGTGGAGAGCGCCGGAGCTATTCAGACCCCGCAAGACCAGGTGCAGGTGCGGGTGCAGGGTCAGTTCAACGCGATTGAAGACCTGCGCGCCATGCCGATCCGTGGCCCATCGGGCGCACAACTGCGCCTGGGCGATATCGCCGAGGTCAAGCGCGGCTATGTGGACCCGGCCACCGTGAAGGTGCGTCACCAGGGGCAGGAAGTGATTGCGCTGGGCGTCTCCATGGCCAAGGGCGGCGACATCATTGCGCTGGGCAAGGCGCTGCATGCCGCCACCGACCGCATTGGCGGCACGCTGCCAGCGGGGGTGAAGCTCGTCAACGTGCAAGATCAGCCCAAGGCGGTGGCCACCTCGGTGAACGAATTCGTCAAGGTGCTGATCGAGGCCGTGGTCATCGTGCTTGCGGTGAGCTTCATCGCGCTGGGCCTGCACAAGCGCCCCGGCAAGAACCCGCTGTGGAAGCGCTGGTACATCGATCCGCGCCCAGGGCTGGTGGTGGGCATCACCATTCCGCTGGTGCTTGCCGTGACCTTCTTGGCCATGTGGTACTGGGGCATCGGCCTGCACAAGATATCGCTGGGCTCGCTCATCATCGCACTGGGCCTGCTGGTGGATGACGCGATCATTGCGGTCGAAATGATGGTTCTCAAGCTTGAAGAAGGCTACGACAAGGTGCGTGCCGCTACCTTTGCCTACGAGATCACGGCCATGCCGATGCTGACGGGCACGCTGATCACGGCGGCGGGCTTTTTGCCCATCGGCCTGGCCAAGTCCACTACGGGCGAATACACCTTCGCCATTTTTGCGGTCACCGTGATCGCGCTGGTGCTCAGCTGGTTCGTGTCGGTGTACTTTGTGCCGTACCTGGGCACGCTGCTGCTCAAGGTGCCGCCGCATGTGCTGGCTGCCCAGGCCAACAAGGGCATCACCGACGATCCACACGAAGTGTTTGACAGCCCGTTCTACCGCACCTTCCGCCGCCTGGTGGACTGGTGTGTGTTGCACCGCTGGATCACCATTGGCGCCACGGTACTGACCTTTGCGCTGGGCATTGTGGGCATGGGCAAGGTGCAGCAGCAGTTCTTCCCCGATTCGAGCCGGCCTGAAATTCTGGTGGACATCTGGTTCCCCGAGGGCACCTCATTTGCAGGCAATGAAGAAGTGACCAAACGTGTGGAGCAGCGCTTGCTCTCTGAGCCTGGCGTCAGTTCTGTCAGCACCTGGGTCGGTTCCGGCGTGCCGCGTTTCTATTTGCCGCTGGATCAGGTGTTTCCCCAGAGCAACGTGTCGCAGTTCATCGTTCTGCCCCAGGATCTGAAGGTGCGTGAGTCCCTGCGCGTGAAGTTGCCTGCGCTGCTGGCTGAGGAGTTCCCGGAGGTGCGTGGTCGCGTCAAGCTGCTGCCCAATGGACCACCAGTGCCTTACCCAGTGCAGTTCCGCGTGGTGGGGCCTGATCCGCTGGTGCTGCGTG
The DNA here is from genome assembly GCF_057808995.1 of Acidovorax sp. FG60. Classification (NCBI taxonomy): domain Bacteria; kingdom Pseudomonadati; phylum Pseudomonadota; class Betaproteobacteria; order Burkholderiales; family Comamonadaceae; genus Acidovorax; species Acidovorax sp. FG60. The sequence continues at coordinate 7,469 of NZ_JBMDJC010000023.1, read as the reverse complement.
AGCGCGCCGATGAAGTGAAAGCCCAGCTGCGCAAGAACCCGGACATGCGCGGTGTGAATGACAACTGGAACGAGTCTGTGAAGGTGCTGCGTCTGGAAGTGGACCAGGCCAAGGCGCGCGCTCTGGGTGTCACCAGCCAGTCGATTGCCCAGGCGTCCAAGACTATCCTGTCGGGTACGCAGGTGGGCCAGTACCGCGAGGGTGACAAGCTCATCGACATTCTGCTGCGCCAGCCGCTGGACGAGCGCAACGCCATCACCGACATCGCCAACGCCTACCTGCCCACGGCCTCGGGCAAGTCGATCCCGCTCACGCAGATCGCAAAGCCGGTCTTCACCTGGGAGCCCGGTGTGATGTGGCGCGAGAACCGCGACTACGCCATCACCGTGCAGGGGGATGTGACTGAGGGGCTGCAGGGGGCCACGGTGACGGCGGCGCTGTTGCCTGCTCTCAAAGATATTGAGGCGAAGTGGCGTGCTGCCGGGCAGACCGGCTACCGCATCGAAGTGGCGGGTGCTGTGGAGGAAAGCTCCAAGGGCTCGGCGTCGATTGCAGCCGGCATTCCGGTCATGTTGTTCATCACCTTCACGCTGCTCATGCTGCAACTGCACAGCTTCAGCCGCGCGATGCTGGTGTTCCTGACCGGGCCGCTGGGCCTGGCAGGGGTGGCTGCGGCGCTGATTCTGCTCAACCGTCCGTTCGGCTTCGTGGCGTTGCTGGGGGTGATTGCACTCATGGGCATGATCCAGCGCAACTCGGTGATCCTGATCGACCAGATCGAACAGGACCGAGCGCGGGGCGTGCCTGCGTGGGATGCGATTGTTGAATCGGCAGTGCGCCGCCTGCGTCCTATCGTGCTGACGGCTGCGGCTGCGGTGCTGGCCATGATCCCGCTGTCACGCAGCGTGTTCTGGGGCCCGATGGCCGTGGCCATCATGGGCGGACTGGTGGTGGCCACCGTGCTGACGCTGCTGGCGCTGCCCGCGATGTATGCCGCGTGGTTCCGTGTGAAAAGGCCTGCGCCGGAGGTCCTTGGAGGGGTTTGATTCCCACCCTGCCCGCATCAGGGTAAAATAGAAGGTTGACCGATTTCACACAGGCGGCAGCTGAGGTTGCCGCCTGTTTGTTTGTTGTAGAACCGCGCGGGTGGCGAAATTGGTAGACGCACCAGGTTTAGGTCCTGACGCCAGCAATGGTGTGGGGGTTCGAGTCCCCCCCCGCGCACCACCCATGTGAGACTTTGCGGAACACGGCGCTGCTGCGCTGCAGCCAGCACGATCCACATTCATAAGAGGAATAGCCATGGCCGTTACTGTTGAAACCCTTGAGAAGCTCGAGCGCAAGATTACGCTGAGCGTGCCCGTCACCCTGATCCAGTCCGAAGTCGACACGCGCCTCAAGCGCCTGGCCCGCACGGTCAAGATGGACGGTTTCCGTCCCGGCAAGGTGCCCATGAACGTGGTGGCCCAGCGTTACGGCTACTCGGTGCAGTACGAAGTGCTGAACGACAAGGTGGGTGAAGCCTTTGCCGTGGCAGCCAACGAAGCCAACCTGCGTGTTGCTGGCCAGCCCCGCATCACCGAAAAGGAAGGCGCTCCTGAAGGCCAGGTCACTTTCGATGCCATTTTCGAAGTGTTCCCAGAAGTCAAGATTGCCGATCTGTCTGATGCCGAAGTCGAAAAGCTGTCGGCTGAAGTGACGGACGCCGCCATCGACAAGACCATCGACATCCTGCGCAAGCAGCGCCGCAGCTTCGCCCAGCGCGCCATGGATGCTGCTGCTCAAGACGGCGACCGCGTGACGGTCGATTTCGAAGGCAAGATCGATGGCGAGCCGTTTGAAGGCGGCAAGGCCGAAGACTTCCAGTTCCTGGTGGGCGAAGGCCAGATGCTCAAGGAGTTCGAAGACGCCGTGCGTGGCATGAAGTCTGGCGAAAGCAAGACCTTCCCCCTGGCATTCCCTGCGGAGTACCACGGCAAGGATGTGGCTGGCAAGACCGCTGACTTCCTGGTGACCATCAAGAAGATCGAAGCTGCCCACCTGCCCGAAGTGAATGATGCCCTGGCCAAGTCGCTCGGTATTGCCGATGGCTCCGTGGAAGGCCTGCGCGCCGACATCAAGAAGAACCTGGAGCGTGAAGTCAAGTTCCGTCTGCTGGCCCGCAACAAGCAAGCCGTGATGGACGCCCTGGTGGCCAAGGCTGAGCTGGACCTGCCCAACTCCAGCGTGCAAGCTGAAATCGCCCGCCTGCTGGAAGGTGCCCGCGCTGAACTCAAGCAACGCGGCATCAAGGACGCCGACAAGGCCGAGATCCCTGAAGACGTGTTCCGCCCCCAGGCTGAGCGCCGCGTGCGCCTGGGCCTGGTGCTGGCCGAGCTGGTGCGTGCCAATGAGCTGCAGGCCAAGCCCGAACAGCTCAAGGCCCACATCGATGAGCTGGCTGCCAGCTACGAGAAGCCCGAAGACGTGGTGCGCTGGTACTTCGGCGACCGCCAGCGCCTGGCGGAAGTCGAAGCCGTTGTGATCGAAAACAACGTGACCGAGTTTGTGCTGTCCAAGGCCAAGGTGGTCGAGAAGGCCGTGTCGTTTGACGAACTGATGGCCCAGCAAGGCTGATAGGCTGTCGACTGGGCGGCTTGTTATCGAATTGCCCGGTTGTTGCCGTTACATACAGGGGCTTGTGCTTTCGTGCACAAGCCCCAATTCATTTCTGGGTACAGTACCTGCTTGTCTGGAGAAAAACATGAGCGCATTGGAAACACAAGGCCTGGGCATGGTTCCCATGGTCATCGAGCAGTCGGGCCGTGGCGAACGGTCCTACGACATCTACTCGCGCCTGCTCAAGGAGCGCGTGATTTTTCTGGTGGGTCCGGTCAACGACCAGACCGCCAACCTGGTGGTGGCTCAGCTGCTGTTCCTGGAGAGTGAAAACCCCGACAAAGACATTTCGTTCTACATCAACTCCCCAGGTGGCTCGGTAAGCGCCGGCATGGCGATCTTTGACACCATGAACTTCATCAAGCCTGATGTCTCGACCCTGTGCACCGGCATGGCCGCCAGCATGGGCGCCTTCCTGCTGGCCGCAGGAGCCAAGGGCAAGCGTTTTGCGCTGCCCAACTCCAAGGTCATGATCCACCAGCCTCTGGGCGGCATGCAGGGCCAGGCAACCGAGATTGAGATCCACGCCCGCGAAATCCTCAAGACCCGCGAGCAGCTCAACAAGATCCTTGCCGAGCGCACGGGCCAGCCGCTGGAAAAGATCCAGCGCGACACCGAGCGTGACTATTTCCTGTCGGCTGATGAGTCCAAGGAATACGGTTTGGTCGATCAGGTGATCAGCAAGCGCTCCTGATAGCCAGAGGGTCAAACAGCGGCGTTTTCCTTTGGGGAAGACGCCGTTTTTTATTTGGTTATCATCCCGACAACTTTCCGTAACAAGCAAGGCATTGCCCCCATGGCCGAGAAAAAAGGCTCTTCCAGCGAAAAAACCCTTTACTGCTCTTTCTGCGGCAAAAGCCAGCATGAAGTGAAGAAGCTGATCGCCGGTCCGTCGGTCTTTATCTGCGACGAGTGCATTGACCTGTGCAACGAGATCATTCGCGATGAGCTCCCGGCTGGCGACCTGGCGCGCGAAGGCCGCAGTGACCTGCCCACCCCCGTAGAGATCAAGACCAACCTCGACAACTATGTGATTGGTCAGGACGTGGCCAAGCGCACGCTGGCGGTGGCGGTGTACAACCACTACAAGCGCCTGCGCCACAAGGACAAGGCCCACAAAGACGATGTGGAGCTGTCCAAGAGCAACATTTTGCTGATTGGGCCCACGGGTTCGGGCAAGACGCTGCTGGCGCAGACCCTGGCGCGCATGCTGGACGTTCCCTTTGTGATGGCCGACGCCACCACGCTGACGGAAGCCGGTTATGTGGGCGAAGATGTGGAGAACATCGTCCAGAAGCTGCTGCAAAGCTGCAACTATGAGGTGGAGCGCGCTCAGCGCGGCATCGTCTACATCGACGAGATCGACAAGATCTCGCGCAAGTCGGACAATCCCAGCATCACGCGTGACGTTTCGGGCGAGGGCGTCCAGCAGGCGCTGCTCAAGCTCATCGAAGGCACGATGGCCAGCGTGCCGCCGCAGGGCGGACGCAAGCACCCGAATCAGGACTTCCTGCAGATCGACACGACCAACATTCTGTTTATCTGTGGCGGTGCGTTTGCGGGACTGGAGAAGGTCATCGAGAACCGCACCGAAGCGTCGGGCATCGGGTTTGGCGCATCGGTCAAGAGCAAGAAGCAGCGTTCGCTAACAGAGGTGTTCACCGAGATCGAACCCGAAGATCTGATCAAGTTCGGCCTGATTCCTGAGCTCGTGGGGCGCATGCCCGTGGTGACGGCTCTGGCTGAACTCAGCGAGGATGCGCTGGTGCAGATCCTGACGGAGCCCAAGAACGCGCTGGTCAAGCAATACAGCAAGCTCCTGGCCATGGAAGGTGTGGACCTCGAAATCCGTCCTGCCGCGCTTAAGGCCATTGCTCGCAAGGCCTTGGCCCGCAAGACCGGAGCCCGCGGCCTGCGCTCAATCCTGGAGCAATCGCTGATTGGCACGATGTTCGACTTGCCCAATACAAGCAACGTTGAAAAAGTGGTGGTGGACGAGTCCACCATCGAAGAAAACAAGCCGCCGCTGCTCGTTTATCGCGAAGCGGCCAAGAAGGCGTGAAGGAGTCTGCGATGCCCGCATGGACACGCCGGAATCCTTCACACCGTCTGAGATGACCGGAGCGGGCGCGTTGGTGTCGCCCATTGAACCATCAACCCTTGTGCCAGCGCGGCTTGCGCGTAAGGGTTGAAAATCCCCACATGTGGACCCATTTCCACAGAGCACTTTGAGGATTTCCATGTCCGGACATACCCCCCTGCCAGCCACCCCTATCGATCTACCGCTGTTGCCTTTGCGTGATGTGGTGGTGTTTCCCCACATGGTCATCCCGCTTTTTGTGGGGCGTCCCAAGAGCATCAAGGCCCTTGAGTTGGCCATGGAGGCCGACCGTCGCATCATGCTGGTAGCACAGAAAGCTGCAGCCAAGGACGAGCCTTCGGTGTCGGACATGTTCGATGTCGGCTGCGTCTCCACCATCCTGCAGATGCTCAAGTTGCCTGACGGCACCGTGAAGGTGCTGGTCGAAGGCCAGCAGCGCGCTCTGGTGACGTCCATCGAGGACGCTGAGACCCATTTCACGGCCACCGTCACGCCGGTAGAAGCCACACCCGAGGCCAACAAGCCCAGCGAGATTGAAGCACTGCGCCGTGCTGTGATGCAGCAGTTTGACCAGTACGTCAAACTCAACAAAAAAATTCCCCCGGAGATCCTCACATCGATCTCCAGCATCGACGATCCAGGCCGTCTGGCCGACACCATCGCCGCGCACCTGCCGCTCAAGCTCGAGAACAAGCAGGTGGTGCTGGACCTGTCGGATGTGAAGGCGCGCCTTGAAAACCTGTTCGAGCAGCTTGACCGCGAGGTGGACATCCTCAACGTGGACAAGAAGATCCGTGGGCGTGTGAAGCGCCAGATGGAGAAGAACCAGCGCGACTTCTACTTGAACGAGCAGGTCAAGGCCATTCAGAAGGAGTTGGGCGAAGGCGACGAAGGCGCGGACATCGAGGAGATCGAGAAAAAGATCAAGCTCGCCAAGATGCCTGCCGAGGCACGCAAGAAGGCTGATGCAGAACTCAAGAAGCTCAAGCTGATGTCGCCCATGTCGGCCGAGGCCACCGTGGTGCGTAACTACATTGACGTGCTCACGGCGCTGCCTTGGAGCAAGAAGACCAAGATCAAGCACGACCTGGTCAATGCCGAAGGCGTGCTCAACGAAGACCACTTTGGCCTGGACAAGGTAAAGGACCGCATCCTTGAATATCTTGCGGTGCAGCAGCGCGTGGACAAGGTGAAGGCTCCCATCCTGTGCCTGGTGGGGCCACCTGGCGTGGGCAAGACCTCGTTGGGGCAATCCATTGCGAAGGCCACGGGCCGCAAGTACGTGCGCATGGCCTTGGGTGGCATGCGCGACGAAGCTGAAATCCGTGGGCACCGCCGCACGTACATCGGCGCGCTGCCTGGCAAGGTGCTGCAGAGCCTGTCGAAGGTGGGCACGCGCAATCCGCTGTTTCTGCTGGACGAAATCGACAAGCTGGGCACGGACTTCCGAGGCGACCCGTCGAGTGCGCTGCTGGAGGTGCTGGACCCCGAGCAGAACCACACCTTTGGCGATCACTACGTCGAAGTGGACTTCGACCTGAGCGACGTGATGTTCGTCGCCACGTCGAACTCGATGAACATTCCGCCGGCCCTGCTCGACCGCATGGAAGTGATCCGCCTGTCGGGTTACACCGAGGACGAGAAGACCAGCATCGCCATGAAGTACTTGCTGCCCAAGCAGCTCAAGAACAATGGCGTGAAGGACGAAGAACTGCTGATCACCGAGCCTGCCGTGCGAGACATGGTGCGCTACTACACGCGGGAAGCCGGCGTGCGTTCGCTGGAGCGCGAGTTGTCCAAGATCTGCCGCAAGGTGGTCAAGGGTCTGCAGCTCAAGAAGCTCGAACCCCAGGTCGTTGTCACCGCCGACAACCTGCCTGACTTCCTGGGCGTGCGCAAATACACCTACGGCCGTGCCGAGGCGCAGAACCAAGTGGGCCAGGTGGTCGGTCTGGCCTGGACCGAGGTGGGCGGCGATCTGCTGACCATTGAAGCCGCCGCCATGCCCGGAAAGGGTGTGATCACGCGCACCGGTTCTTTGGGTGATGTGATGAAGGAGTCGGTGGAGGCTGCCCGCACGGTGGTGCGCAGCCGCTCGCGCATTCTGGGCATCAAGGACGAAGCGTTTGAGAAGCGCGACATCCACATCCATGTGCCAGACGGGGCAACCCCTAAGGATGGTCCGAGTGCGGGCGCTGCGATGACGACGGCGTTTGTTTCGGCCCTCACGGGTATTCCCGTGCGCGGCGATGTTGCCATGACCGGTGAGATCACGTTGCGCGGTGAAGTTACCGCCATTGGTGGCCTCAAGGAAAAGCTGCTGGCGGCTCTGCGCGGCGGCATCAAGACGGTGCTGATCCCCGAAGAGAACGTCAAAGATCTGGCCGAGATTCCGGACAACGTGAAGAGCGGGCTGGAGATCGTGCCTGTGCGCTGGATCGACAAGGTGCTGGAAGTGGCCTTGGAAACCAAGCCTGTGCCCTTGACGGATGAGGAAGTGGCGGTCGTGGCTGCGCCCTCGACGGACAAGGCCGTTGCAGCGCCGTCCGCGACTGATGGCCTGAAACATTGACGCAAATTTTTTTGAGAACCCCAAAAAATGCGCTACAATTCATTCCATCGCAGCAAACGTTGTACAATGTGAGGCTTCGGTAAAATGCGGGAATAGCTCAGTTGGTAGAGCGCAACCTTGCCAAGGTTGAGGTCGAGA
>NZ_JBMDJC010000022.1:0-88312 GCF_057808995.1 Acidovorax sp. FG60 | reverse complement strand
CCTTATAAAAACACAGCATCCAGGGTGCCACTGGAGCTAAGTGGATACCCCTTATTTAAAAACAGTATTTCAGGTATAAATCAGGGCACCACAACCCGAGGAGACCTCCCATGCTGGACCACATGACCTTCCGTGTCACCGACATCGCCCGCACCAAGGCGTTCTACACCGCTACCCTCGCGCCTTTGGGCTACAGCCTGTGTTTTGAAGGCAACTACGGCTCGAACATGCTGGGCTATGCCTACCCGGCTCCGTCCGAGCCCGACGGCAAGAAGGCGGATGTGTGGTTCATCGACGGCCCCTCGCCCTACGGCGGCCCGCCCGCCACCACGGGCTGCCACCTGGCGTGGCGGGCCGCCACGCGGGCCCAGGTCGATGCCTTCTACCGCGCCGCCATCGAAGCCGGGGGCCAAGACAACGGCGCCCCGGGCCTGCGGCCCGACTACCACCCCCACTATTACGGCGCATTTGTCATCGACCCCGAGGGCAACAACATCGAGGCGGTGTGCCACCTGCCGGAGTAAGAAACACCGCTGCACCCTCCGCAGAGGGCGCGTCGCCAAGCGAGTGCACCCGTGGAACTGGCTTTGCCAGGCCACCGGGTGCGTCCCCCTGGGGGGAAGCGGCGCAGCCGCTCAGGGGGGTCAGTCGAGTTTCACGCCTGCCGCTTTGATGATCTCTCCCCAGCGCTTGGACTCGGCCCGTGCCATGGCGCGGAACTGCTCGGGCGTACCGGGCAGGGCTTCCATGCCGAAGTCGGCCATGCGCTTGACCACGGCGGGGTTGAGCAGGGCCTTGTTCAGGTCGCCGTTCAGGCGCGCCGTGATCGCAGCGGGCAGACCGGCGGGCGCCAGGATGCCCTGGAACGCAAACACCTCGGTGTTGGGCACACCGGCTTCGGCCAGGGTGGGCACGTCCGGCAGCGCGGCCACGCGCTTGGCCGAGCCGATGGCCAAGGCACGCACCTTGCCCGAAGTGATCACCGGCAGGCCGGCAGCCAGGTCCAGGAACATGCACGGCACCTGCCCGCCCATCACGTCCTGCAGCGCAGGCGCCGCGCCGCGGTAGGGGATGTGGGTGAGGAAGGTCTTGGTGCGGTTCTTGAACATCTCCATCGCCAGGTGGTGCGGCGAACCATTGCCGGGCGACGCGTAGTTGAGCTTGCCGGGGTTGGCGCGCGCGTAGGCGAGGAATTCCTTCACCGTCTTGGCTTCGAACGCCGGGTGCACCACCAGCGCCAGCGGAAAGCGGCTGATGCCGCCCACGTAGGTGAAGTCCTTTTCAGGGTTGAACGGCAGCTTGGTGAACAGGTGTTCGTTGTAGGCCAGGATGGCGTTGTCGGCCGACATGAAGGTGTTGCCGTCGGGCTTGGCCGTGGCCACCATCTGGCCACCGATGTTGGTGGATGCGCCAGGGCGGTTGTCCACCACGATCTGCTGGCCCAGCGTCTGGCGCATGGCCTCGGCCACGGTGCGGGCCAGCACGTCGGTACCGCCACCGGCGGGGTACGGCACCACCCAGCGCAGGGGCTGGTCGGGCCAGGCGGACTGGGCGGCGGCCCAGGGCGCAGCGGTAGTAGCGCCTGCGGCGGCCAGGGCGGACAAGAGGGTACGGCGTTGCATGGGGTTGTCTCCTTGATACTACTGATTTGATAGCTGCTTGCGCTTATCCATAGCGCGCAAGCAGCCTTTTTTGTTCAAATTTTCTGCCGACCGGATGCTCAGGCAGCCGGGGCGGCAATCGTCTGATCGATGGCACCGAAGATGCTGGCGCCGTCCTTGCCCTTGATCTCGATGCGGATGGTGTCGCCGAACTTCATGAATTCGGTGCTGGGCTTGCCGTCCTGGATGGTCTCGATGCAGCGCTTTTCGGCGATGCAGCTGTAGCCCTTGGGCCATTCGGTGCGGCCGTTGGCGTCGGTGATGCCCTTGTTGCTCACGGTGCCGCTGCCGATGATGGAGCCCGCACGCAGGTTGCGCGTCTTGGCCACGTGGGCGATCAGCTGGCCGAAGTGGAAGGTCATTTCAGGGCCGGCGTCGCACATGCCGACCTTGCGGCCGTTCCAGGTGGACTGCACGGTCAGGTTGACGCGGCCGTGGTCCCAGGCGTCGCCCAGTTCGTCCAGCGTCACGGCCACGGGGCCGAAAGCGGTGGCGGGCTTGGATTGGAAGAAACCGAAGCCCTTGGCCAGCTCGGCCGGGATCAGGTTGCGCAGGCTCACGTCGTTGGCAATCATCACCAGGCGGATGCCGTCCAGCGCCTGGTCGGCGTTGGTGCCCATCTTCACGTCGCCGGTGATGACGGCAATCTCGGCCTCGAAGTCGATGCCCATGGCTTCGCTGGGCACCACCACGTCGTCGCAGGGGCCGATGAAGTCGTCACTGCCGCCCTGGTACATCAGGGGGTCGGTGTAGAAGCTCTCGGGCACTTCGGAGTTGCGCGCCTTGCGCACCAGCTCCACGTGGTTGATGTAGGCCGAACCATCGGCCCACTGGTAAGCGCGGGGCAGTGGTGCCATGCACTGGGCGGGATCGAAGGGAAAAGCGTGGCGGGCGCGGCCACTGTTGAGCTGGTCGTACAGGTCCTGCAGCTGGGGCGAGAGGAAGCCCCAGTCGTCCAGCACCTGCTGGAGCTTGCTGGCAATGCCGGTCGCATAATGGGCTGTGCCCAGGTCGCGGGAGACGACAACCAGTTGGCCGTCGCGCGAGCCGTCTTTGTAGGTAGCGAGTTTCATGGTGGCAGGACCTTTGTCTCAGAGGGGTTGATGGGCACCGCTAGCGAAAATTACGCTTGGGTAAATTGATTTAACTAAACAAAACTCGCAAATTTTAGTGCACATGGACAAAGAACGTGCAGGAATTCAATCGGTCGAGGTGGGTTTTGCCCTGCTGGAGGGGCTGACACGCTCGCGCGGACCGCTGATGCTCAAGGATGTGGCGGCCTCGGCCGGCATGAGCGCGGCCAAGGCGCACCGCTATCTGGTGAGCTTTCAGCGCCTGGGCCTGGTCACACAAGACCCGCGTACCGCGCGCTATGACCTGGGCCCGGCGGCGCTCAAGCTGGGGCTGGCATCGCTGGCGCGGCTGGACGCCGTGCGCCTGGCCCGCGAGCGCATGCCCGCGCTCATGGAAACCATTGGCCACACGCTGGCGCTGGCGGTGTGGGGCAACCACGGCCCCACCATCGTGCACTGGGAGGAATCGCCCCAGGCCGTGACCGCCAACCTGCGCCTGGGCGACGTGATGCCGCTGCTGTCGTCAGCCACCGGCCGGTGTTTTGCGGCCTTCATGTCGCCCGAAGTGGTGGCGCCGCTGCTGAAAGACGAACTGGCCCGCGCCGTGAAGATGCGCCGCACCGACCTGCCCTCGACCATGACCGAGGTCAATAGCCTGCTCGCCGAGGTACGCGAACGCGGTGCCGCGCGGGTGGTCGATACCTTGCTGCCCGGCATCGTGGCGTTCTGCGCACCCGTGTTTGACGCGGACGGCCACCTGGAGTTGGGCATCACCACGCTGGGCTCCATTGCCACCTTCGACCCCGAGTGGGGCGGCGCCATCGACGCGCCGCTGCGCGCGGCTGCGGCCCAGCTCTCCAGTGATCTGGGCGCGGGCAGCGCCTGACGGCCCCGGCACGCAGGTAGATGCCACGGCGCGCGCTCTTTCTCATCACAGTCCTGGTGCTGGCCCTGCACTGGCTGGTGCTGAGCGGCGTGCCGCTGGCTTGGGACAGCCCCCGGTCGCCTGTCGGCAAAGTGTTCAGCACGCGCAGCATTGCGGCCCCCCCGCCACCCGCTGCCGCTGTGGCAGCTGGGGCAGCCGTTGCCCCCATTGCGGCGAAACCTGCGGCCGCGCCCAAGCCGCCCGCGCGCCCCAAACCACAGGCACGGGCAACACCCCAGCCCCCGGCCGCCCAGGCGCCACCCCCTGCATCCCCCTCCACCGAGGCCACGGCCCCCAGCACCGAGGCGGGTGCAGACGTCGCGCTGGCCGCCCACGCCGAAGCTGTCTCGACCGTTGTGGAGGAAACGCTCCCCACAACGGCAGCCTCCCCTGCATCGGCACCAGCCCAGGCATCATCAGCGCCTCTCCCCTCTGAAGCCACAACAGGCGTGGACATCGCCCCGCCCGGGGCTGGCACGGACCACACGCCCAACACGGCACCACCGCCTGTGCGCCTGCCCCCGCCTACACGGCTGGCGTTTGACGTGAGTGGGCAGGCCAAGAAATTTGCCTACAGCGCCCGCGCCGAGCTGCTGTGGCAGCACGATGGCAGCCGCTACGAGGCGCGGCAGGAGATCAGCGCGTTTTTGGTTGGCACCCGGGCGCAGCGCAGTGTGGGTGCGATCACGGCCCAGGGGCTGCTGCCGGAGCGGTTCTCGGACCGGTCGCGCAGCGAGCAGGCAGCGCACTTCGACTACACCAAGGGCCGGGTCACCTTCAGCGCCAACACGCCGGACGCCACCGTGGGCCCGGGGGTACAGGACCGGCTGAGTGTGTTCATCCAACTCGGCGCCCTGCTCGCCGCCGATCCCGCACGGTTTGTGACCGGCACCCAGATCACGCTCACCACCGTGAGCGCGCGCAGCGCCGACCGCTGGACCTTCACCATCGAGGGGACAGAAACACTGGACCTGCCCACAGGCGCCACGCCCACCCTCAAGTTGCAGCGCCTGCCCCGCAAGGACTACGACCAGAAGGCCGAACTGTGGGTGGCCCCCGCACTGGGTTATCTGCCGGTACGCATCAAGCTCACCCAAGCCAACGGCGACTTCGCCGACCTGCAACTGAGCCGCAGCGGCCCGCCTTGATGCTCTGGAGGGGTCTTGTTAAAAAGTGTTGCGCAGGAGCGCCATCCCACCAAAATAGACCCGCGAAACCGGAAGCACCGGGTTTTCATGAAATACTGCATCGGCAAGGGAACAAAAGCCACGGGCTTTGCCTGTGCCACTTGAACTCTGCGCACCCGCTGTCATCTGACATCTATATCGACAAGGGGAACACGATGCACATGCTCTACGACTCAGAATCCTTCGTGGTGGTCCACATGCTGCCCGACGCCGTGGAGAAAAAGAGCGCCCAGGTGCTCAACGACACCGCCCCCGCCGTTCCCCAGCTCGCGCGCCACGGCTTTGAAATCGTGGACAAGCGCTCCGGCAAAGAGGTGTACCTGGACGGTTCCTGGGCCGAGATGTTCCAGGAGCAGATCCTGGCCTGGCAGCGCGACACCCCCACACAGGAAGAAGTGGAAGACGCGCTGGACCGCTATGCGGGCCTGGCACAGAACCCGGTCGTGGTGCACTGACCGCATCCTCCACAGCAGCCATCCCTGGATGGCCCAGGAGGCCCAGATCGGTCTCCTCCATTCTTGGCAGACTGGGGCAGCGCCCCCAGTTGTCACACCTCAATCACCTCGGGCGGCAGCCCCTGCAGGTGCCGATCATGCATCGCCAGATAGGCAGCCTCGATATCACGCGCAAACTGGTGGGTGCTGAACAAGGGGGACTGGGCTTTTTCCGCTTGGAGTTTGTCGCGCAGCGCCTTCAGGCGCGCAGGGTCCTGGGCGAGCGAGATCGCCAGGACTTCATATTCGGCAGCGCTGTGGGTCACAAGCTCCGGCAGGCCCACAGCATGTAGCAGGCTGGCCGCCACTCGCGCCGCAAACGATTCTCCCAGCCGCGTGAGCACCGGCAGACCCGCCCACAACGCATCGCTGGCCGTGGTGTGAGCGTTGTAGGGCAAGGTATCCAGAAACAGGTCGGCCAACCGGTGGCGCGCCAGATGCTCGCCCAGAGGCAGGCGCTGTGCAAACACCAGCCTCTCGGCCGCCACGCCGCGAGCCTGCGCCTCGCGCCGCAGGCTGTCCTCCACAGCAGGGTTGTCTGCCAGAAGCCACAGAACGCTGTCAGGCACCCCTTGCAGAATGCGCATCCAGCTGTCGAATACCTGCGGGAGGATCTTCTGGTTGTTGTTGAAACAGCAGAACACGCTCCCCGTGGCAGGCAGCCGCGCCTCTTCCCTGGTAAACATCCGGTCACTGATCGCGCGCTGCGAGTCGTTGACCTGGTAGCTGTGCGGCAGGTAGACGAGTTTTTCGGTGAAATGGCGCCGCGCGTCGGGGGGCACAACCACCTTGTCGGCAATCACGTAGTCCATATAGTCTGCCCCGGTCGTCCCCGGGTAGCCCAGATAACCGGCCTGGATGGGGGCGCAGCGGTGGGCAAAAATGCCAAAGCGGCAGCCCGTGGTGAAACCCATCAGGTCAATGGCGATGTCGATGCCCAGCTCCCGCGACAAGCGGGCAATATCGATCTCGCTGCGCTCGCGCACGTCGATGAAATGGTCGAAACCTGCAACCAGACGCGCGCGCATGGCATCCGTCGCGGGAGGTCCGAACGAAAACGCAAACCACTCGAAGCGTTCACGGTCATGGACTTCGAAAAGCTGCGCTATCAGATACGAAGTGGCGTGGCCGTGGAAATCCGCAGAGTAGTAACCGACCCGGATCTTGCCTGCGCCAGCACGCGCAAGGATGGGCCCCAGGACGGTGGATTCAGGAAAATCCTGCTGTACGGAAGCTTGTGCCGCCTGCTTGTGCAACTCGGGCGAGTCGAACAACGAAAGCGCGATGAAGGGTTTCACACCCAGCTCACCGGCCCGGATGCTCCGCTCACATTGCGCCATGTCGTCTGCCAAGTGCCCCCAATCGCCGGTCTTGAGCCTGCAGCTCGCAAGATACCCGAGCAGATACTTCGCATCTGGCTTGAGGCGATACACCTGCGTGTAGTCGGCCACGGCGTCCTGATGCCGGTTGAACCGGATGTGCAAATTGGCGCGGTTGTAGTACAGGTCTGGCCTTTCAGGCGCCAGCCGAATCGCCTGGTCGTAGACGGCAAGTGCTTCTGCATACCGCCCCGCCTCCAGCAACGAAAGGGCTAGAAACGCCAGGATCTCCACGTCGAGTGGGCTCAGTTGGGCAGCCTTCTGAAAAGCCTGTACCGCATTGGACAGTTGGAAAAGGCTGCGCTGCGCGATCCCCAGGTTCTTGTGGGCTTGGACCAGTTTGTCGTTGCCCTGAATGGCGGCCTCGAAGTGCGCAATGGCCTGCGTCCACTGCTCCTTTTGCGCCAGGATCGCCCCCTTGCCGTTATGGGCTTCGGCGTGCTGAGGCCTCAGTGCAATAACGTGATCGAAACATTTCAGGGCCTCGTCCGAACGGCCGGCATCGGCGTGCAGCATGCCCATGTTCTGGCACGCGTCCACGTCCTGGCCGTCCAGGGCAAAGGCCTGTTCATAACATTTCAGCGCCTCGTCCAGCCGCTCCATCTGGCGAAGGGCATTACCCTTGTTGTTATGGGCGGCAGCCAGTCTGGGCTGAAGGGCGATGGCCCGGTCGTAGCTTGCGATGGCGTCTTCGGGCCGCGACAACTCCTTGAGCGTGATCCCCCGGTTGACGTAGGCTTCTGCGAAATCTGGGCGCAGGCTGGTGGCTCGCTCAAAATGCGCCAGTGCTTCGTCATGGCGCTTCAATGCGCTCAAAGCCAGCCCACGATTGATGTGGGGCGCAGCATCGTCCGGAGCCAGCTTGATGGCCTGGCCGATCAGGTCCACCGCAATTTGCAAGTGACCCGCCTGGTACGCCAAAACGCCTTGCATGTGCAGGGCGCCAACGTTTTTGGGGTCATTCTTCAAAATGGTGTTGTAGAGCTGGTTGGCCTGCGCAATGGCGCCCTCCCGGTGTGCTCGCATGGCCTGGTCCAACCACGCAGCCAGTTGGGCTTTCGTCACTTGGGGAGGGCGTATTCCGAAGTTGTAGTGAATGCTCATGATCCAGGGTGTGCAGCGGATAGAAACGCGGAACGGCCGTCACCAGGACAACCCTCCAGCGCCAATAAAAGGGAGATTGTGACGCGAGCGCCCCCTCGGTCAGATCGCCGCTGCCGGATAGATGCGCCGGTACAGCGGGCCTACCAGCATCAGCACCGCCATCAACCGGCATACCTGAAACGCTGTGACCACGGGCACGCCCAATTGCAGCACCTTGGCGGTAATCGCCATCTCCGTGATCCCGCCCGGCGAAGTACCCAGCAGCAAGGTGACCCAGGGCAACCCCGTGGCCCAGGCCAGCAGGCCCGCGAACAACGTGCACGCCCCCATCAACACCAGCGTACCGGCGGCTACGGATACGAGCCAGCGGGGAGCCGTGCGCAGGAAATCAGCCCGAAAGCGCACTCCGAGACTCACACCGATCACCAGTTGCGCTGCGTTCACCATGGCCGCCGGCACGGCGGACAGGCTGATGCCCGCCATCGTGAGCACCATGGACACGAGCATGGCGCCCATAAACCAGGGGTTGGCACGGCCCAGCCGGTCCATCACCAGGGCACCAGCACCCGTCAGCAGCGCCATCAGCGCCAAGCCGGGCCAGTCCACCGCCCGCACGGTGGGCGGCAGAATGTCCAGGCCTTGCAGACCGCTCCACTGCAAGGCAAAGGGAATCGTCACGGTGACGATCAGCAAGCGCAGGCTGTGGCTCGCTGCAACCAAGTCGGTGCGTGCGTTCTCGCGCTCGGACAGCAAGGTCATCTCGGACGCAGCACCAATTGCACCGGCGAAGTAACTGGTGGCGCGCAGCATGGGTGCAGGCACACCGTGCATGCGCGGTGCATGCAGCCTGTACAGCCAGGCACCAAACAGCCAGCCGAGAAAAAGCGCCCACACGATGCCCAGCACGATGGCCCACCACAGCCCGCTGATCAGCGCCGCCACCTGGGGTGTGAAATAAAGGCCCAGCGCTGCGCCAATGGTCCACTGCCCGGCATTGCGCAGTGGCCCCCAGCTCTGCGTAGGGCCGCCAGCGATCGACACGACGGAAGTCGCCAGCAACGGGCCGATCATCCAGGGCAAGGGCGTGTGCAGAGCCACGCAGCCGACTGCGGCGGCAAGGGCCAGAACAAGCGTTGCAAGAACGCGAAAGAAAGAATTCACAGGCATGGTGAAAGTGAGACGGCATCAGTCGATGACCAGTACACCCTGCAGCCACCATACCTACACTTTCGACCTGGCGACCAGTCCAAATGGGAAAGGGAGACAACGTGAAAAGCCGCATCCCTTTGCCTTTCAGGTTCAGGGGGCACCAGCGCCTCTGAAGTAAGCAATGGTCTGGCGCAATCCAGCATCAAGATCCATACGGGGCTCCCAGCCGCCCAGCAGTTGGTGCGCCAGCGCGATGTCGGGCTGCCGCTGCCGGGGGTCATCCCCCGGCAGGGGGTGGTGGGTGATCCGGGCGGCGGCCCCCGTGTGAGCAAGGACCTTCTGGGCGAGTTCCAGGATGGTGAATTCCCCAGGATTCCCCAAGTTGACAGGCCCCGCCACTTCGTCCGGCGTTGCCATCATGCGCACCAGTGCTTCCACCATGTCGTCCACGTAGCAGAAGCTGCGGGTCTGGTCACCTGAGCCGTATACGGTCAGGTCAGCGCCGCGCAACGCCTGCACGATGAAGTTGGAGACCACCCTGCCATCGTCCGGGCGCATGCGGGGGCCATAGGTATTGAACAGCCGCACCACCTTCGTGCGCACGCCATGCTGACGCCGGTAATCGAAAAACAGGGTCTCCGCACAGCGCTTTCCCTCGTCATAGCAGGCCCGCACGCCAATGGGATTGACGTTGCCCCAGTAGGACTCCGGCTGTGGGTGCACGCTGGGGTCGCCATACACCTCGCTGGTGGAAGCCTGAAGAATGACGGCCCTGCACTGGCGGGCCAGCTCCAGCAGGTTCAGAGCCCCCATCACGCTGGTACGCAGGGTCCGCACGGGGTCGGCCTGGTAGTGCACGGGCGATGCGGGGCAGGCGAGGTTGTAGATTTCGTCCACCTCAGCGGCCAGCGGCTGGGTGACATCGTGCCGAAGCCAACGAAAACGCGGCGAAGCCTGGAGGTGGGCAATGTTCTTTTCGGAGCCCGTGGAAAAGTCATCCACGCACAGCACCCCATGACCATCTTGCAACAAACGCTCGCACAAATGAGAGCCGAGGAAGCCCGCGCCTCCGGTCACCAGGATTGACTTAGCCTTCTTCATGGTGTGGTGGCCCCAGGTGCATCCACCGCATTCCGCCCCACCGTCAGATAGTCAAACCCCAAAGCACGCATGGACCGAGGCTCGTAGAGGTTGCGCCCATCCACGACCAGCGGCTGCCGCAGGACTGCCCGCAGGGCATCGAAGTCAGGACTGCGAAACACCTGCCATTCGGTCACGATCAACAATGCGTCGGCATCGCGCGCCGCATCCATTGGACTTTGGGCATAACGGATACGCTCGAGCAGGTCGGGCCGATCCTGCAAATCGTCTTGCAGGCATCGGCGAGCTTCCTGCATGGCCACCGGGTCGAACACCTGCAGCACCGCACCGCGCTCCAGCAGTTCACGCACCAGCACCCTGCTGGGAGCCTCGCGCATGTCGTCGGTATTGGGTTTGAAGGCCAGCCCCCACAACGCAAACCGTTGGCCCGAAAAATCCGGGCCGAGCCGCTGCACCAGCCTATCCACCAGCTGCCGCTTCTGTCCTTCATTGACCTGCGCCACCGCCGCCAACAACCGCAGCGGGAGCCCGACGTCATCGCCCATGCGCTGCAACGCTGTCACGTCCTTGGGAAAACAACTGCCACCGTAACCAACGCCGGGATAAAGAAAGCTGTCACCAATGCGCGGATCAGCGCCAATACCCACCCGCACAGGTTCGATATCCACCCCCAGACGATCTGCCAGATTGGCCATTTCATTCATGAAACTGATGCGCGTGGCGAGCATGGCGTTGGCGGCGTACTTTGTGAACTCTGCGCTGCGGCGGTCCATGCAGATAACGCGATCATGGCCATGCCCGAACGGACGGTACAACGCACGCATGAGATCACCAGCGCGCTGCTCTTCAGGCGACTCACCCAATCCAACGATGATCCGGTCAGGCCGCATGAAGTCGTTGATCGCACTGCCCTCTTTGAGGAACTCCGGGTTCGAAACCACCGCAAAGCCAGGTGCTGGATGGGCACCGGGCCAGCGCTGGGCAAGCACAGTAGCGACGGCCTTGTGCACCGCTTCGCCCGCGCCCACAGGCACGGTAGATTTGTTGACGATCACCTTGAAGCTGGTCATGTGGGTCGCGATGGCACCCGCCACCTCGAACACATGACTCAGGTCCGCACTGCCATCGTCCGCAGAGGGCGTGCCCACCGCGATGAACTGCACGTCACCGTGGGCAACACCGCGCGCCATGTCGGTGGAAAACGCCAGCCTGCCGGCGCGGACATTGCCGACGATCAACTCCTGCAGCCCTGGCTCGTAGATTGGAATCTCTGCGCGCTGCAGTGTGGCAATTTTGTCGGCATCCGTGTCGATGCACAGGACATCATTGCCCAGCTCCGCAAGGCATACGCCGGTAACGAGCCCCACATAACCGGTTCCGAACAAGGTGAGATTCATGGAAGGGGGCAAAAAAACTGAAAAATCCAAGGCATGGGGCTCGCGCCCACGCGAAGGGCGCCGTGAAGTTTCACACCTCAATCACATCGGGAGGCAGCCCCTGGTGCGCGCGTTCGACCATTGTGGTGTATGCCGACTCGATATGCCGCGCAAAGAGCCGGGCATTGAACAAGGGCGACTGGGGCCCCTGTTCCTCCAGCTTGTCCCGAATGCTCCTGAGTTGCACCACATCGCGGGCAAGCTCTATGGCTCGGGCCTCAAATGCAGACTGCGTCTGGGTGACAAGCTCGGGCAACCCCACGGCATGCAACAGGCTCGCCGCCACTCGGCTCGCAAACGATTGTCCTGAACACGTCAGAACCGGCAGCCCTACCCACAAGGCATCGCTCGCGGTGGTGTGCGCGTTGTAGGGCAGCGTATCAAGGAAGAGGTCGGCCATCCGCTGGCGGGCGAGATGCTGGTCCATGGGCACGCGGCTGGCAAACACGAGGCGGTCTGCAGAAATCCCCCGGGCCTGCGCCTCTCGGCGCAGATTCCGCGCCGCAATCGGGTTGTCTTCCAGCAGCCACAAAACGCTGCCTTCAACGGCATGGAGGATGCGCATCCAGCCGTCAAACGTGGGCGGGAGGATCTTGAAGTTGTTGTTGAAGCAGCAAAACACAAAACCAGTGGCGGGCAAACCGAGTTCGTCGCGGGAAAATATCCGGTCAGCTACTTTCCGCTGGGAGTCGTTGACCTGGTAGCTGTGCGGCAGATAGACCACTTTTTCAGTGAAGTCGGCCTGGGCATGGGGAGGAATCACCACCTTGTCGGCGATCACATAGTCCGTGTAACTGGCGCCGATGGTGCCAGGGTACGCCAGGTAGCTGACCTGAACGGGTGCACACCGGTAGGAAAAACATCTCAAACGCGTCGCTTGCGTAAAGCCCATCAGATCCACAGCAATGTCGATACCAAGCTCTCGCGAAAGCTGCGCAATATCAAGATCGGTACGCTCACGCACATCCAGAAAATGGTCAAAGGCCACCACCAGTCGCTCGCGCATGCTGTCGTGCACCTGGGGACTGACCGAAAACGCAAACAATTCAAATCGCTCGCGGTCATGCACTTCAATCAGCTCTGCAATCAAGTACGCCGAGGGGTGATTGCGAAAATCTGCAGAGTAGTAACCGATGCGAATCTTCTCACCCCTCGCACGAACAGGAATCGCGCCCAACGCTGCAGAGCCAGGCATATCGCGTTCTACAAGACGGCTTGCAATCTCTTTGTGGAGGGCAGGCTGGTCGAACACGGACAGGGCAGAGAATGGCTCAAGGACAGGCTTCCTAGCCCGGATGTCCTGCTGGAGCTGAAGCAGTTCTTCCTCCAGGTTTTGCCAAATACAGCCATGGACCTTGGCGGTCACGATCTCGCTTTGCAGCATCGCCAAAGGAGCGGGCAGGCGCTGGGCCAGATAGAACTGCTGCAAAGCCTCGTCGTACCGCTTCATCTCCCGCAAGAGCCGACCCATGAGGAATCTGGACTCCCCCTGCTGGGGCCGAAGCTCGATCGCGCGGCTCACGTCCGCCAGTGCGCTTTCCAGATTTCTCAGTTGCAGTTGCGCCTCGCCACGGTTGTTGTACGCCTCGGCGGACTGCGGGTTGATCTCCAGCGCCCGGCTGAAGGCAGCAACCGCTTCTGCATACCGGCCCAGCCTCAGCAAAGCCGTGCCCTGGTTGTTGTGCGGCTCCGGTATCTCGGGTGCGCGTTCGATCACCTGGTCCATGCACTCCAGGGTTTCATCAAACTGCTTCATCTGCAGGTGAATGCAGCCCAGATTGAAACGCGCCTGCACATTCGCAGGATCTATCGCCAGCACCTTGCGGTAGCTTTCCATGGCCTCCGGCAACCGGTCCAAGGTTTGCAGGACCGTTCCCCGGTTGTAATGTGCGAGCCCCAACCCAGGCGAGAGTGCAATGGCCTGATCGAACGAAGCCAGCGCGTCCTGATTGCGCTGCAGGCGTAGCAGCGCGTTGCCACGATTGAAGTAGGGGTCAACGTAGTCGGGCTTGAGAGCGATGGCCCGGTCGTAGGCGCGAATAGCGTCTGCGGGCCGGTTGGCCATCAGCCATTCATTGCCCCGGGTGTTGCACGCCGTCGCATCATCGGGGAGGGGCGACTCCACAGATCTAACGCCCGCAACCAAGCCCGTTCCGTAATTGATTCCGAATTTGAAACTGGGCTGGCTGGATGGTATGGCGCCAGGCTTGAAGGACTGCCCGAAATGGGGTTTCTTTGTGTCGGTCAAGGTGCTTCCCGATACAGATGAGAGATTGACATCCCGCCATGGTAAACACCTGCGCGGCACTGAACCGCCGTCCAGCGCCAGCCGGGCGGCTCCAGGGACAACAGCCAAGTCCACCGCAAAGCAAACCGCCATGGAAAGCGGGTACTGTGGCCTCCTCTTTCTGGGCGCGCAGAGCGCACTGGCGGAGCTTTTCAGCGCTCAGGCGCGCCCCGCCGGTGTGCCATTTCTTGTCCCATCCTGCCCAGCACAGCGGGCTCCAAAAGATGCAGCGCCGCTGGGTAGGCCTGGCGCTCCTCGTGGTGGATATGGCTCGCATAGCGCGCCGCAAATCGATCAAAAATCGCCTCTGCCGATTCCGAGAAGCCTTCGATTTCCCCGTGCGCCAGCGCTTGTAGCGGAACTCGCGCCGCCGCCCAGTCAGCCACCATGTCGACATGGTCCTGTTGCAGCCGCTGCACCAGAGTCCTCATCTCCGGTGCAGCCTGGGCCAGCAACAGCGGGAAGACATGGAGCTCCTCATCCTCATGGTGCAATGGCGCAGCGACATCAAAGTAGCGCAACACATCGCGCGCGGCCTGGCGCGCGCTCTCATCGGCACCTTGCTGGCGGACATGTTCACGCAGGCGGTCCAGCAGTGCCAGCGTGCGCTGCACGCGCTCGTGGCAGGCCTCCAGCATGGCGAAGGGCTCTTCGAACCCGACTGCAGGCGCGCTGAAGCCAGGAACGTGGCGAGCAGGTGCAGAAGTGGACGCCATCCTCGCCTCACCCAAAGCGCACGGGCTGGCCCTGGCGGTCGAAGGGGATGTAGGCACCATGCGCACCGCCCTTGATCGCATCCACTATGCGCTGCAAAGGCGCCTCGGCATCGGCGCTGGTGGGCGCCTTGTTCAGGGTGCCCGACATGGCGGCTGCGAACACCATGGCCCAGTCGTGGCCAGGGGCCGTGAACTGGCTGGCCTCACCGACCAGCGCGTCGAACGAAGGCAGCTCCTGTGGCGTCTTGTCCACGCACATCAGTGGCACCAGCGCGCCGCCCTGCCCGGCTTCATACCGGGCCCGCTGCGCGGGGGTGGCATCGTCGGGCAATTCAACGGCAGCAAACACGAACAGGAGCCGCTGGGGTTCAGGCTGCATGCGTGCCGCCTCAAGTAGATCGTCGAAGCTGGAAATGTTCATAAAAAATTTCGATGAATTAAAAATGCTGCGAGGAAGGCTCGGTCTTCTCAGAAGCCTGGCACCACGCCCTTTTGCGGGTCTAGCGTGCTCACATAGCTGTCTACTACAGGTCGAGCACGCGCCGCCTTGCGCGATTGCACGGTGCCAATGCTGACAAAACACAGCGCCTGCTCCCAGGCGTCCAGCTGGAACAAGCCGCGCAATCCGGGGGACTTGAGGGCCTTGCCGCTGGTGAGGGCCGATCCGAAGCCCTGTGCAGTGGCCATGAGCAACATGTTCTGCACTGCGCAGCCAGCGGACACCAAGCGCTCTGACAGGTCGATGGCGGGGTCGCCGCACTGGCTATCTACCACCACCAGCATGAGTACCGGGGCACGGTAGGCCTTTTCGCGGGCCTGCTCGGCCTGCTCGGGCGTGGCGGCAGGATCTCGTTCGCACAGAGCCTGCGCAAACACGTCGGCCAACGCCGGCCGCGCGGCGGCGGGCACCAGCACAAAACGCCAGGGCGTCAATTGGCCGTGGTCCGGCGCGTGGGCCGCAGCGCTGAGAATCTGGGCCAGTTCCCCCGCACTGGGTCCGGGAGCAGTCAGGCGTTTAGGCAGGATGGTCTGGCGCGAGTGGATCAGCGCGGCGGCCATGGCGGCGGTATCGTCTGGCGGGAGCGCAGCAGTTGGCACCTGCCGGGGGGCATGGTGCAAAGGCCAGGGAATGACAGCCATCACAGGTCCTTGAAAGAAGCTTCTTCAGCCCGGCCGGCCGTCGGCCCGCAGGCAACCGTACCACCGGCCCAGCCGCACACCCCATACGCCCATGGTGGCGGCCCACAGGAAAGCCGCCACCGGCAGCACCCACACCCACGCCATGCCAAAAACGCCCGGCACTTCTGCCGCAATGCGCAACACGGTAGCCACCTGCAGCAGCCAGAACAATGTCCACGCCGTGTGGTCAGCAACCAGCGCACGGCCACTGTGCCCACACGACACCCGCGTCACCATGGCCAGCATCAGCGATGCCAGGCAGCCCATGGTCAGGGCATGCAGCGCTCCCAGGCCCAGGGTTCCCATGCCATAGCCCCACGCCAGCCACCGCGAAAGCCCTCCGAGCAGAAAGGCAAGGCCGAGCCACAGGAAACCGATATGCAGCATGGCCAGCAACCTGTTCTTGAGGCTTTGTACCAGCCCCCAGACACAGGCCATCCAGACCAGCACGCCCCCGATCACCAACTGCAGCGTGCCGTGCACCAACCCCCAGGCCGGCCCCGCAGCGCTGGCAGGCAACCCGAGCCAATCCAGCCACACCGCCAGCACCTGCAGCACGGCGGCCGCCAGCATCAGCCACAGCACCCAGAAAGGCCGCCAGGCCTGCACCATGGGCATGGCACTGGAGGTGAAAAATGGAATCATGCGGTGCGCCACCGTGACATACACCACCACTACAAACCCCCACAGGCCGGTGAAGACCCAGGCACGTGCGAGCGCATGGGTGCCCACAGCCAGCCCCAGCCACAGCCCAACAAGGCTGATGCATCCCAGCGTACAAGCCCAAGCGATGGTGCGAGCATGTAACTGGTCCTCGGCCTGGCTGCGCCGCACACGCCCCCAGAACTGCGCGGTCATCCAGACGAGGCCCGCCGTCGCCACCGCCAACCCGACCAGCGCCACGCCCACCCACAGGTGCGCGCCCGCCAGCCACAACAGCCACCCCACCGCCTGCGCCACCAGCGGTGCGCGAATCGCCTCCACTGGCAAAGGCTCCACCCCGAGCCATTTAGGGCCTGCTGTGAACAGGAAGCCGGAAAAGAACAGGGGAATGAATCCGAACGCCATCACGGCCGAGTGCACCAGTGTGGGAGACACTGCATAGTAAAGCCCCCACCCACCGCTGGACCGCGCCACCTGCACCAACGCCCACCACCCCCCTGACACCACCAGCACCACCATGGCTAGGAAAAACCCCAACCGGTGCGGTGCCAGCATCAGATAGCGCCAGCGCCATTGCCTGTCCAGCGACGCCAGCATCTCCGGCGACGGTTTTCCCGACGCGGTGCGCAGGGGGATGACGGGCCGAGAGGTCACCCGCAGGTCCCCAGATGCCCGCACTGCGTGCAGTAGTCACAACCATCCTTGCGGATCACGGCATGGGCGCCACATTCGGTGCATTTCTTGCCCGCCATGGCCTGGGGCACAGCCACCGGGGGCGGTGCAGGCTCATCCAGCGGCAGCTGCTGCTGTACCGGGTCGGCCACGCGGCGCGCCAGGATGTTCTGGATGGCATAGGCCATTGCCGCCACCTCGGAGTCGTGCCACATGGGCACCAGCGTGCCGTCGTCCTTGCGATGGGTGCCCAGGCGCACGGGGCCGCGGTCCCAGGCGACCTTGCGCATGTCCGACAGCGCCCGCTCCAAAAAGCCGCCACGCGCTGCGAGCGACAACATGCGCATGCTGGACGTGATCCACTGCTGCGACTCGCCGCTCTGGCCCACGGGCATGAAGAACTCGATGGCGCGGTCCACCGTACCGTTGCCCACGCCCGTGGGCACGGGCAGGAAGGACACGATGAGGTACAGGGTCTTGTGCCCCTCTTGCGTCCAGTATTCGAGCTTCTCCGCCACGGCAGAGAGACCGCCTTGGGGGCGGCTTTCGATGACGGTGCGCATGGGATCCACCGGGGGTGCGGGTGGCACCATGGGCGCAGCAGCAAGCGTGGGCGCAGGTGCAGCGTGGGTCTCCAGCACCGACCCCAGGATGGCGTTGGGTCGGTAGGTGGCCAGGCCCTTGAGCTTGGCGCGCCAGGCCTGAAGGTACAGGTCCTTGAACCCTTCGTAGGGGTAGTCGGCAGGGATGTTGACAGTCTTGGAGATGGCCGTGTCCACAAAGGGCTGCACGGCCTCCATCATGGCGATGTGGCCTTCGGCGGGCATGGCGAGGGCCGAGACGAAATAGTCCGGCAACGCCTCCACATCCCCGCCCAGCTCGCGGTACAGGCGCCAGGCATGGTCTTCCACCGCGTATTCGGTCGTGCTGCCGTCGGACTCGCGCTTCTTGCGCTTGTACATCCACGAAAACGGCGGCTCGATGCCGTTGGAAGCGTTGTCGGCAAAGGCCAGGCTCACGGTGCCCGTGGGTGCGATGGAGAGCAGATGGCTATTGCGGATGCCATGCTGGCGGATGGCAGCTTGGAGCGACTCCGGCAGGCGGCTGGCAAACGTGCCTTCGGCCAGATAGCCGTTGGCATCGAACTTCGGAAACACTCCTTTCTCACGCGCCAGGTCCACCGATGCGGCATACGCTGCGTCGCGCATGTACTCGGCAATCCGCGCAGCCATCGTGCGGCCCTCGGGCAGGTCGTAGCGCAGGCACAGCAT
The DNA here is from genome assembly GCF_057808995.1 of Acidovorax sp. FG60. Classification (NCBI taxonomy): domain Bacteria; kingdom Pseudomonadati; phylum Pseudomonadota; class Betaproteobacteria; order Burkholderiales; family Comamonadaceae; genus Acidovorax; species Acidovorax sp. FG60. Next base: position 70,015 of record NZ_JBMDJC010000022.1, on the reverse strand, counting down.
GGCCAGTGTGTTGCCCATTCCGGTAAAGCCCACACCAATGCGGCGCTTGGCCATCGCCTCGTCGCGCTGCTGCGGCAGCGGCCAGTAGGTCACATCGAGCACGTTGTCGAGCGCGCGCACCTGCAGCGCCACGGCTTTGGTAAACGCATCGAAATCAAACGCAGCAACCCCGCCAAAACCGAAGGGGTGGCGTACAAAGCGGGTGAGGATGATGGGGCCCAAATCACAGCAGCCATAAGACGGCAGCGGCTGTTCGCCGCAGTTGTGCACCACGATGCCGTTGGCGTCGAAGGCATGCACATCTGCCACGGTGACGTCGTAAACATCTTCCACCCCGGCATCCACCAAAGCCTGCACGGTGGCGGTGAACCGCTCGCGGTTGAGTGCACGCCGGTACTGCGCCAGCCCCTCTTGCAAACGCGCCGCTTTGTCTGTGTCACAAAAGCCCACCCGCTCGGCAAATACCGCGAGGTTGTCCCCACTAATGACCAGTTCGTGCTGCGCACGCGTAGCGTAGGTCTGCATGCCCCCTTTGCCATTGGGCAGGTTGCGCTCAGCCGCCGGGCGACGGTTGCGGTACAGCGTGGAAGCGATACCCATGCGCAACAACATGCGCTGCACAGTTTGCAGCAAGGCCTCGTCGCTTTGCGACAAGCGCACGCTCAAGCCTTTGTCCTGCGCACCTTGTACCGATCCATCGGCATCGAACAGCCCAGACAGCAGGCCCTGCGCAAAGGCAGACGATTGCCGCTCCATGGCAACCGTGATCGCCTTGTGGCCTGGCGCCATGCCCAGTTCGTGCGCGAGTTTCCAGAGCGCCGCACTGGCCAGCCGTGTCTCACCGCGTCCAGTCACAGGCCGCTGAAAGCCTTTGAAATCTGCACGGTGCGGCAACGTAGCCGCCGCAGCCATGGCGGCCCGCATGATGCCGTCCGCCCCGGTGGCCGCGAAAGCTACCGTGCCCTGTCCCACGGCTTTCAGCTCAGGCGCCCATACCGAAATCACGGCCTTGTCGGCCTTGAGGGTTCCGTCACCAATCAACAAACCCAGCAGGTAACCTTCTGCCTGCGTGCCTGCACCGCCCCAGCCCGCAAAGGCCCGGTGGTCGTGCAGCACAACCTCATCGCCCAGCTGCAGCTGCGCCGCCTCCGTCCATTCCACCTCCAGGCAGTAACGGGTCTTGCGCGCCACGCGGCGCACACGATGGTCTGCGGTAAGGCGCAGTACATGCCCCTCTTCGGTTTGCAACTGCAGCACGGGTTTGGTGCCGGTCTTGAAGAAGCCATGACTCTCGACCCGGTAAGCGCGCCCATCCACCACCGCTACAAACGGGCGCCCTACCAGGTCAGCCACTTGCGCAGGCCCTTCAGTGGTCATGACCCAGGTGTCTTCTGTCACACAAGGATTGGTCGCCGCGATGTCTTCGCAATAGCGCAGGTTGTTGTCTTCGTTGATGCGCCCCAGGAACAGGATACCGGGCTCGGCAAAGTCGTAGGCCGACTTCATGATGGTGTCCCACAGCTCGCGTGCGGGCACGGTGGCATACACCCACTGGCCGTCTGCACGCTGGTGGGCGCCCTGGGCGAGCAACGCAGCGCCGGGGCGAGCCTTGTGCACCAGCTCCCACTGTGCGTTTTTCTGCACGGCTGCAATGAACTCGTCCGAAACGCCCACCGACACATTGAAGTTATTCCAGCGCCCTGGCGTGCGCTTGGCCGTGATGAACTCGTGCACATCGGGATGGTCGATGCGCAGCACGCCCATCTGCGCCCCCCGCCGCGCGCCCGCGCTCTCCACGGTGGAGCAGGACTGGTCGAACACGTTCATGTAGCTGCACGGCCCCGATGCCATGGAGGCGGTGGCCTTCACCTGTGCGCCCTTGGGACGGATGCGGGAGAAGTCATAGCCCACGCCCCCGCCACGGCGCATGGTCTCGGCCGCCTCACGCAACGCTTCGTAGATGCCCGGAAAGCCTTCGTCATCCACGCCCTGGATGCAGTCACCCACGGGCTGCACAAAGCAGTTGATGAGGGTCGCCTGGATGTCGGTGCCTGCTGCGCTCATGATCCGGCCCGCGCCGATGGCGCCTGCCTTCAGGTTGGCGAGGAACAAGGCTTCGTACTTGTCGCGCAGCTCCGGTTTTTCGACCGAGGCCAGAGCCCGCGCCACACGCTGGTACAGCTCGTCGGCGGAGGTTTCGCCAGGTTTGAGGTATTTCTCCCGCAGCACATCCAGGCTGATGGGCTGCAGGGACGAGGTGGGCTTGAGGGGGGGCTGAGGTTCGCGTTTCATGGGGGCCGATGATTTGGGTTTCACGCCTGTGAGGTCTTGCGTTCCATCAAGAGGGCCTCATTCCTCACGGATCTGCCGCGAGAATGCCGGACAAGGTCAAAGCTCGTCCAGAAGAACTTGCCCATCATGCTCCACGTAAGGGTGGTAGGGGCCGGTGCCGCTGTTGTCCGCCAGCGAGGCCGGCACAAAACCGCCCGTCTTGACATCAAACACATGGACTTCTCCTTCCTCGATCACGTAGTGCCAGCCGTGCAGGCTGATCTGCCCTGACTGCACACGGCTGCGCACCATGGGGTACTCCATGAGGCGTTCGAGCTGCAGCACCACGGCGCGCTGCTCAGTGCGGCGCAGCACCTCGGGGCCCGCCTGCATGGGCAACAGGGCCTCGCGCCCCAGGTCCAGCCAGCGGTTCAGGTTGGGCGCTTCGGGCGAAACCTCACCATACATCGCCTTGATAGCCCCACAGTGACTGTGGCCGCACACCACGATGCGGCGCACGTGCAGGTTGAGCACTGCAAACTCAATGGCAGCCGTCGTGCCATGGTGGCCGTGAGATCCGTCATACGGCGGGATGAACGCACCCACGTTGCGCACCAGGAAAAGCTCCCCCGGGCCCGCGCCGGTCAACAGGTAGGGCACCAGGCGCGAGTCGGAACAGCCGATGAACAACGTGGTGGGGTGCTGCCCCTCGTCCACCAGCGTCTGGAACTGTTCGCGGTACTGGGGAAAGGCGTCGTCGTGAAAACGACGCAGGCGATCAAGGAGCTCGTCGGGCATGGCGCGATCAGATGGCGTGCAATGCGACTACTGTACAAGCGGAGAATCGGCCGCGTCCAGTGCCACGCCCTCCACCACGGCAGCGCCCGCCAGCAATTGCAGGTACTGCCTCAATGCGTTCACCCAGGCCTGCTGGCGCAGCGTGAGGGCGATGGCCTGGCGCACCTCTTCGAACGAAGGCTGCTGCCCGGGGTCGCGCGCCACCACCTCCACCACATGCAGGCCAAACCGGCTGTGTACCAGGCGTGCCAGCACACCGATCTCGGCGCTGCCAAACACCTCGCGGGCGAATTCGGGGGCACAGTCGGCGCGGGTGAGCCAGCCCAGGTCGCCGCCTTGCTGGCCGCTGGGGCAGTTGGACCACTGCGCAGCCGCCTCGGCAAACTTGGCGCCACCATCGTCTGCACAGCGCAAGTCAATCAACATGGCCTCGGCACGCAGGCGCAGTTGCTTCACATCCACGCCCGGCGTCACGGCAAAAAGCACGTGGCGCAGCTGGGCCCGCTCGCCCTGGGCGTGTGCCGCAGGGTGGGCGTCGTGGTAGCGGCGGCAGGCTTCTTCCGATGGGTCGGGGATGGGTAGCTCTCGCTCCAGCAGCTGCTCGATGGCGTTGGAGGCCTCGGTGCTGATAGCTCCCTCGACGCCGGGCACATCGTCTGCTGAAAGCAAACCCGCCTGCTGGGCCGCTTGGCGCAACAGTTCAGTGCAGGCACGCTGGCGCAAGGCTTCGTCATCCAGCCAGTCGGCCGTTGAATTCAATGCCACGCCGTTGATGCGCGCCACCGGGGCCAGCCCCGTGGGCTGAGGGGCCGCCATGGCGGGCGTGTCTGCCATGACAGTCGCCCCTACCGTGGCAGACAGCGCTTCGTAAGCGGCCGTTTGCTCGGGGGAAAGCACGCTTTGGGGGGCGCTCTGACTCGTTGCACTGGTGCTGCAACCGCAGCTACCGGTTCCACATCCGCTCATGGTGTGCTCCTTATGCGATACGAACTCAAACACCACGGCGGTCTTGCGACTGCGTGTGGCCGGGTGGCAGGTTCAGGCGGCGCGCACGCACCACCTGGTAGGGGCGCAGCACATAGGCCAGCGTGCCAAAGCCGCTCCATACATGCACCAGCCGGGTGAACGGGAAAACCAGGAAGATCGTCATGCCCAGGAACATGTGGGCCTTGAAGATCCAACCCGCTTCGGCCAGCAGCTCGACGCCGCCGCTGCGGAAGGTCACCACGCGCTGACCCCACTCGGCCAGCTTCATCATCATGGAGCCGTCCAGATGCTGCGCCGACAGCGGAATGGTGGCCAAGCCCAGCGCCAGCTGCAGCCACAGCAGCACCAGGATCAGGATGTCGCTGGTCTTGGACGTGGCGCGGATGCGGTCATCCGACAGGCGCCGGTGCAGCAGGATGGACAGGCCAATGAAGCCCAGCACGCCCGCGATACCGCCCGTCACCATCGCCATGATCTGCTTGGCACCTGCAGTGATAAAGCCTTCGTACAGGAAGTGCGGCGTGAGCATACCCACGGTATGGCCAAAGAACAGGAACAGCACACCGATATGGAACAGGTTGCTGCCCCAGCGCAGGCTGCCGGTGCGCAGCAGCTGCGACGAATCGCTTTTCCAGGTGTACTGGTCGCGGTCAAACCGCGCCCAACTGCCAATGAAAAAGACGGCCAGGCAAATGTAGGGATAGATGCCAAACAAGAGGGTGTCAAGCCAGGCGGTCATACGGAGACTCCTTCTGGTGCCCGCTCGGTGCGGGGGGTACGAACAAAATGCAGAGGCTGCGGCTGGTCAGGCTTGGCCTGGCCCTGGGTGCTGCAACCGCCAAACGCTTCGGGCTCGGCCCAGACCTCGTCCATGGGCGGCTCGGGCGTGAGCGCCACCGACTGCACGCGCTGGCCCGACACTTCGAGCACCGCAGCAATCACGCTGGCATAGGGGCTGCTTCTTGCCACCAGCGCACTGAACAGCGCGTTCAGGATGTGGGCCATTTCGCCCAGGAACTCCTTGGCCACTTCGGGCGGCTGGGTGGAGGCGAACTCCAGCACCACCGGCAGGTGATCGGGCAGCTCTTCGGCTTCAAACTTCAGGCCTGCTTTGTCGTAGGTCTGCAGCAGATCGATGAGCGCAGGCCCCCGGTCGCGCGAGTCGCCGTGCACATGCTCGAACAGGTGCAGCGAGGTCTGGCGGCCCCGGTCGAAGTTGCCCACGTAGCGGGCTTCGGCTTCCAGCGGGTCGAGTGCAGCCAGGTGCTCGCACACTGCCTTCAGCTCATCCATGCGATCAGCCGTCAGGGCTTGCTCGGCCTGCAGCGCGTCGATGAGCTGCGGCATCACGCTGCGCAACTGCGCATCGGGGTAGCTCAGCAGGTAGCCCAGAGCGCGCAAGGTCAGGCGCACGGAGGTCGGGTTCTTCTTGAACATGGTGATTCCTTCCTGTGTGCAATCAGACCGTGGCCTTGATCGGGATCGTGCGGGGCTTCTTGCCACCGAACATGCTGGTCTCGGTGGCGCCATCCGAGCACCCGTTGCCAAACGAGAAGCCGCAGCCGCCCCGGATGTCGAACGCGTTTTCGGCGTATTCGCGGTGGGCCGACGGGATGACGAAGCGGTCCTCGTAATTGGCAATTGCCATCACGTGGTACATCTCCTCGACCTCGGCCATCGACAGGCCGGCCTGCTTGAGCACGGCCAGGTTCTGGCGCTGCTCCACGTGCTTGTCGCGCTGGTAGGTGCGCATGGCCAGCATGCGCTCCAGCGCCCGCACCACAGGGCCGGTATCGCCAGCGGTGAGCAGGTTGGCCAGGTACTGCACGGGGATGCGCAGCTGAGACACATCGGGGATATCGCCATTCACGCCCACATGGCCCGCGTTGGCAGCGGCCGTGATGGGCGAGAGCGGTGGCACATACCAAACCATGGGCAGCGTGCGGTACTCGGGGTGCAGTGGCAGGGCCACCTTCCATTGCACGGCCATCTTGTAGACGGGGCTGTTGCGCGCGGCGTCCATCCAGCTGTCCGGGATGCCGTCGATGCGGGCTTGCTTGATCACGTCCGGGTCGTTCGGGTCCAGGAAGATGTCGAGCTGCGCCTGGTACAGGTCGCGGTCGCGCTCCACGCTGGCAGCTTCCTGGATGCGGTCTGCGTCATACAGCAGCACACCCAGGTAGCGGATGCGGCCCACGCAGGTTTCCGAGCACACGGTGGGCTGGCCTGCTTCGATGCGCGGGTAGCAGAAGATGCACTTCTCGGCCTTGCCCGACTGCCAGTTGTAATAGATCTTCTTGTAAGGGCAACCGCTGACGCACATGCGCCAGCCACGGCACTTGTCCTGGTCGATCAGCACGATGCCGTCTTCCTCGCGCTTGTAGATCGAGCCCGAGGGGCACGATGCCACGCACGCCGGGTTCAGGCAGTGCTCGCACAGGCGCGGCAGGTACATCATGAAGGTGTTTTCGAACTGGCCGTAGATGTCCTTTTGCACATCGTCGAAGTTCTTGTCCTTGCTGCGCTTGCTGAACTCGCCGCCCAGGATTTCTTCCCAATTCGGGCCCCACTCGATCTTCTCCATGCGCTTGCCGGTGATCAGGCTGCGCGGGCGGGCCGTGGGTGCGGCCTTCGTTTCAGGCGCCGACTGCAGGTGGTCGTAGTCGAACGTGAAGGGCTCGTAGTAGTCGTCGATCTGCGGCAGGTTGGGGTTGGCGAAGATGCGCATGAGCAGCTTCCACTTGCCGCCCTGACGGGGGGCGATGGAGCCGTCAGGGTTGCGCACCCAGCCGCCGTTCCACTTGTCCTGGTTTTCCCACTCCTTGGGATAGCCGATGCCGGGCTTGGTTTCGACGTTGTTGAACCAGGCGTATTCCACCCCGGGGCGGCTCGTCCAGACGTTCTTGCAGGTGACGGAACAGGTGTGGCAACCAATGCACTTGTCCAGGTTCAGCACCATGCCGATTTGTGCGCGAATTTTCATCGTGTTTCTCCTTGTCTTCGGCTTCAGGCGTGGGCTGCCGTGCTGGACACGGGCTCGTCGTCGAGCCAGTCCACGCGGTCCATCTTGCGCACCAGCACGAACTCGTCGCGGTTGGTACCAATGGTTCCGTAGTAGTTGAAGCCGTAGCTCAACTGCGCATAGCCGCCAATCATGTGGGTGGGCTTGAGCACGATGCGCGTGACCGAGTTGTGGATACCGCCACGGGTGCCGGTGATCTCGGAGCCGGGGGTGTTGATGATCTTCTCTTGCGAGTGGTACATCATCACCATGCCGGGGTTTACACGCTGGCTCACCACCGCACGGGCTGCAATGGCACCGTTGGCGTTGAAGAGTTCGACCCAGTCGTTGTCCACGATGCCAGCGACCTTCGCGTCGTCCTCGCTCAGCCACACCACCGAGCCACCCCGGTTGAGCGTGAGCATCATCAGGTTGTCGCTGTACGTGCTGTGGATGCCCCACTTCTGGTGCGGCGTGATGAAATTCAGCGCGATCTCGCGGTTGCCATTGGGCTTCTTGCCTTCGACTTCTTCCAGCGTCTTGAGGTGTACCGGTGGGCGGTAGCTCACAAAGCCTTCGCCAAAGTCACGCATCCACGGGTGGTCTTGGTAGAACTGCTGGCGGCCCGTGAGGGTGCGCCATGGGATGTACTCGTGCACGTTGGTGTAGCCGGCGTTGTAGCTGACCTTTTCGCTTTCCAGGCCCGACCAGGTGGGCGAGCTGATGATCTTGCGCGGCTGCGCCTGGATGTCGCGGAAGCGGATCTTCTCGTCTTCGCGGTGCAGCGCGAGGTGCACGTGGTCGCGCCCCGTCTGCTTGCCCAGTGCCTCCCAAGCCTTGCAGGCCACGTGGCCGTTGGTTTCGGGGGCCAGCATCATCACCACTTCGGTGGCGTCGATGTCGGTCACGATGCGGGGCATGCCTTGCGTCACGCCCTCTTCCTTCACACGGCCGTTCAGGTCACCCAGTTGGCCGACTTCGGTCTGCGTGTTCCAGCCGATGCCCTTGCCGCCGTTGCCTGCCTTGTCCATCAAGGGGCCCAGGGCGGTGAAGCGCTTGTAGAGGTTGGGGTAGTCGCGCTCGACCACGGTGACCTGCGGCGCCGTCTTGCCGGGGATGAGTTCGCACTCGCCCCGCTTCCAGTCGCGCACGCCGTAGGGCTGGGCCATTTCACCCGCCGTGTCGTGCATGATGGGCGTGAGCACCACGTCCTTTTCCACGCCCAGGTGACCCACGCTGACCTCGCTCACGGCCTTGGCGAAGCCCTTGTAGATCTCCCAGTCGCTCTTGGCCTGCCAGGCAGGGTCCACCGCCGTGGACAGCGGGTGGATGAAGGGGTGCATGTCGCTGGTATTGAGGTCGTTCTTCTCATACCAGGTGGCCGTGGGCAGCACGATGTCCGAATACAGGCAGGTCGTGCTCATGCGGAAGTCGAGCGTGACCAGCAGGTCCAGCTTGCCTTCGGGTGCGTTGGTGTGCCACTGCACTTCCTCAGGCTTGGCTTCGTCTTTGCCCAGGTCCTTGCCCTGCACGCCGTGGGTGGTGCCTAGCAGGTGCTTGAGGAAGTATTCATGCCCCTTGCCCGACGAGCCCAGGATGTTGGAGCGCCACACGAACATGTTGCGCGGCCAGTTGGACGGATGGTCCGGGTCCTCGCAGCTCATCGTGAGCGTGCCGTCCTTCAGAGACTTGACGACGTAATCCTTCGCGTCCATTCCCGCTGCAGCGGCATCCTTGGCCACCTGCATGGGGTTGGTCTTGAGCTGGGGCGCTGATGGCAGCCAGCCCATGCGCTCGGCGCGCACGTTGTAGTCGATCTGCGCGCCGTGGTAGGCCTTCTTGTCAGCCAGGGGCGAGAGGATTTCCTCCATGCCCAGCTTCTCGTAGCGCCACTGGTCGGTGTGAGCGTAGAAGAAACTCGTGCTGTTCATCTGGCGGGGTGGGCGGATCCAGTCCAGCGCAAAGGCCAGCGCCGTCCAGCCCGTCTGTGGGCGCAGCTTTTCCTGGCCCACATAGTGCGCCCAGCCGCCACCGCTTTGGCCAATACAGCCGCACAGCATCAGCATGTTGATGATGCCCCGGTAATTCATGTCACTGTGGTACCAGTGGTTCATGGCCGCGCCGATGATCACCATGGACTTGCCCTGGGTCTTGTGCGCGTTGTCGGCAAACTGGCGCGCCACGGTGATGATCTGCTCGCGCGGCACGCCGGTGATGGCCTCTTGCCAAGCGGGGGTGTAGGGGCGGTCGGCGTCGTAACCGCCACCAGGCTCTTCGCCCGGTAGGCCTCGGTCAATGCCGTAGTTGCCCGCCAACAGGTCGAACACGGTGGCCACCATCACGCGGCCCTGGGCTTCGTGCCCGGCTAACTCCAGGTGGGACACCGGCACGCGGCGCACCATCACGTCGCCACCTTGTTCGTTGGCCGTGAAGTTGGGCGTTGCCACTCCGCCAAAGTACGGGAAGGCGACATCGGCAATGTCGTGGGCCTGCTCGCCATCTTCGATCACCGACAGCTTGAGCTTGACGGTGTTGCCGGTGCGTGCTTCCTTGTTCTCCAGGTTCCACAGGCCCTGGTCGGGGCGGCCGTCCGCCCCCCAGCGAAAGCCGATGGAACCATTGGGCAGCGTGACCTGGCCCAGCTCGTCGTAGCCCACAGTCTTCCAGTCGGGGTTGTTCGACTGGTCGAGCTGGCCGGGGAAGTCGCTGGCGCGCACATAACGGTCGGGCACCATCACCGTGCGGCCATCGGGCAGCGTCTTTTCCTTGAGCACCACCAACAGCGGCAGGTCGGTGTAGCGGCGCGCGTAGTCGTCAAAGTACGCACTGCGGCCCTTGCCACCGTCCTTGAAGTAGAACTCGTTGAGGATCACATGGCCCATGGCCATGGCTACGGCGGCGTCGGTGCCCTGCTTGGGGTGCATCCACAGATCGCCCAGCTTGGCGACTTCGGAGTAGTCGGGCGTGATGGACACCACCTTGGTGCCCTTGTAGCGCACCTCGGTCAAAAAGTGCGCATCGGGCGTGCGCGTCTGGGGCACATTGGAGCCCCAGGCAATGATGTACGAGCTGTTGTACCAGTCGGCCGACTCGGGCACGTCGGTCTGCTCGCCCCAGGTCTGCGGGCTGCTGGGGGGCAGATCGCAGTACCAGTCGTAAAAACTCATGCACACGCCGCCCATCAGGCTGAGGTAGCGGCTGCCTGCAGCGTACGAAATCATCGACATCGCCGGGATGGGGGAGAAGCCAATGATGCGGTCGGGCCCGTGCTTCTTGATGGTGTACACGTTGGCCGCAGCGATCATCTGGTTGACTTCTTCCCAGGTGCTGCGCACAAAGCCGCCCAGGCCGCGCTGCTTTTGCCATTCGCGCTTGGAGGCATCGTTCTCAACGATGCTGGCCCAGGCGTCCACAGGGCTCTTGGCCAGGGCGATGGCGGCGCGCCAGTGCTTGAGCAGGCGGCCACGCACCATGGGGTACTTCACGCGGTTGGCGCTGTACAGGTACCAGCTGTAGCTGGCGCCGCGTGCGCAGCCACGGGGCTCATGGTTGGGCAGATCAGGGCGGGTGCGGGGGTAGTCGGTTTGCTGGGTTTCCCAGGTCACGATGCCGCCCTTGACGTAGATCTTCCACGAACAGGAGCCAGTGCAGTTCACGCCGTGGGTGCTGCGCACGATCTTGTCGTGCGCCCAGCGGTCGCGGTAGGCGTCTTCCCAGGTGCGGTCTTCACCGTTGGTTTCGCCATGGCCTTGGGCAAAGGTCTCGCGGGGCTGCGAGAAGTACGAAAGGCGATCGAGGAAATGGCTCATCGAAGGGCTCCTTTTCTGATTTCTGTTCTGGGGTTGACTAGCAAGGCATCTCGGCGTGCTTGCGTGCGTAGGTCCACCAGGTGATCACGATGCAAACGAGATAGAAGGCGAAGAACGTCCACAGTGCAGCGTGGGGGCTGCCGGTCAGCGCGATGGAGCTGCCATAGCTCTTGGGGATAAAGAACCCGCCGTAGGCGGCCATGGCGGCGGTGAAGCCCAGCGTAGCCGCGCCCAGGGTGTTGCCCTCCTTGTTGGCGCTGGCCACAGCGGCGGCGTTGTGCTTGTCCACGCCGCGCATGGCTTCGGTCAGGAAGATCACGGGGATCATGCGGAAGGTCGAGCCGTTGCCGATGCCGGTGGTGAGGAACAGCACCAGGAAGCACACGAAGAAACCTGCAAACTGGCCTTCGTTGCCGCCAGGGCCACCGGAGGGCAGGAAGAACGTCACACCCATCACGGCCACGGCCATGACGATGAAATTCCACAGCGTGACACGCGCACCACCGAGCTTGTCGGCCAGCCAGCCACCAAAGGGGCGGATCACGGCGCCCACCAGCGGGCCCAGCCAGGCATAGGCCAGCGGGTTGATGCCAGGGAACTGGCTCTTGATGAGCAGCGGAAAGCCCGCTGCATAGCCGATGAACGAGCCGAAGGTGCCGAGGTACAACACGCACATCAGCCAGTTGTGCTTGCGCTTGAAGATGGCGGCCTGCGCGGCAAAGGAGGCCTTGGCATCGGCAATGTCGTTCATGCCGAACCAGGCGGCCAGCGCCGTCAGCGCAATCCATGGCACCCAGATGAAGGCGGCGTTCTGCGTCCACACCTGCACGGTCTGGCCGTTCTTGACGATGGTCTGGCCTTCGCCACCAAAGATGCCGAAGATGCCTGCCGTGACGACCAGCGGGCTCAGAAACTGCACCACCGAAACGCCCAAGTTACCCAGGCCTGCATTCACGCCCAGCGCTGAGCCCTTGCGCTCCTTCGGAAAGAAGAAACTGATGTTGGCCATGCTGGAGCTGAAGTTGCCGCCGCCCAGGCCGCACAGCAGCGCCAGGATGAGCATGGTGGGATAGGTCGTGGTGTTGTCTTGCACCGCAAAGCCGATGCCAATCGCAGGGATCAGCAAGCTGGCGGTGGAGATCGCCGTCCAGCGGCGCCCACCCACCAGCGGCACCATGAATGAATAAAAGATGCGCAGCGTGGCGCCCGAAAGCGCGGGCGCTGCGGCCAGCCAGAACAGCTGGTTGGTCGAATACTTGAAGCCCAGGCCCGGCAGGCTCACGGCAACCACGCTCCAGACCTGCCAGATGGCAAAGGCCAGGAACAGCGCGGGCACCGAGATCCACAGGTTGAGCTTGGCGATGGCTTCGCCTTCGCGCTCCCAGAACGATTTGTCCTCAGGAGCCCAGAGGGTGAGCAGACGCCCCTGGCGCCTACTGGCGGGTGTGGCAGACATGGTGTTTCCTTGGAAAGTGGAAGTTCAGCGGCCAGCCGCAGCAGCCGGTGCTGCCTGCGTGGCCATCAGATCGGTGCGGCGCACTTCGGTGAAGTACATCCAGATGAGCGAGACCCACACCACGCCGTACATCAGCATGAAAGCGCTGGAGCGGATGCCGGTGAGGTCCATCAGCGCGCCGAACAGGATGGGCAGGATGAAGCCGCCCATGCCACCGGCCAGGCCCACAATGCCGCTGATGGCACCGATGTTCTGGGGGTAGTCGTCGCTGATGTACTTGAAGACACTGGCCTTGCCAAAGGCCCAGGCAATGCCCAGCAGGAACATGAGGCCCGTGAACAGGTACACATTCAGGCCGATGTGAAAGGTCTTGGGGCCGTTGACGGTGACGATGGTGAAGTCGGTCTGCGGGTAGCTCAGCAAAAACAGGCAGATCCAGCTCACCCACATCACCCACCAGGTCACGCTGTGGGCGCCGTACTTGTCAGAGAGCATGCCGCCGATGGCGCGCAGCACACCACCGGGCAGCGAGAAGCACGCGGCCAGCAGTGCCGCCACGCGAATGTCGAGGCCAAACTCGCCCACGTAGTACTGCACCATCCACAGCGACAGTGCCACATAGCCGCCAAACACAATGCTGTAGTACTGGCAGTACTTGAGCACCTTGGGGTCCTTGAGCGCCTTGAGCTGGTCGGTGAACTTGACGTTGCTGGGCACCAGGTGGGCCGGGTCGCTGTAGCTGAACAACCAGAACAGCACCAGCGTGCCGAGCATGATGGCCGCATACACCTGCGGCACCATGGTCCAGCCAAATGCCACCAGCAGCACCGGTGCGACGAACTTGTTCACCGCCGCGCCCGAGTTGCCCGCGCCATACACACCCATGGCAGTGCCCTGGCGGTGCTTGGGGAACCAGCGCGCCACATAGGGCGTGCCCACCGAGAACGAGCCCCCCGCCAGGCCCACAAACAGGCCGATGGTCAGGAAGTGCCAGTATTCCGTGGCGTAGCCCATCAGCCAGATGGCGGGCACGGTGGTGGCCATCACGGCGGCCATCACGATGCGGCCGCCGAACTTGTCGGTCCAGATTCCCAACGGCACCCGAACCAGCGAGCCCGTGAGCACAGGCATGGACATGAGCAACCCGAACTGCGTGGAGTTCAGGTTCAGCATCTTCTTGATAGGGATGCCGATGACGCCGAACATCATCCACACCATGAAACAGACCGTGAAAGCGAAGGTGCTGACGATCAGCACCGACCAGGCCTGGCGGGTGCGCTGTGGGCTGTCGCCCGGGGGCAAAGGGGTATGTGCCATTGCGCGGTTCCTCTCTTTTTGCATGAGAGGAATGGTCGCGTTTGTGGCGACCTTTGCACATCCTTCGCTCGACCAGCACGAGGGGCGGCAGAAGGACTAGTGCGCGGCTTGGGTCTATCGCTCGAAAGAACTATGCCCCCCGGGCAGCCCCTGCAGCCCCGGGATGGCGCTTGGATGCCTACCCCACCTGATCAGGCTGCGCTTGCCCGCCATGGAGCGGCCCAAGGGCCGAAGATCCGTAGGAAATCTGAGAAAGGCGCTGACTCCGCCCAGCGCCCAATAGCGCGGCACTCACATGCGGCGGCGGCTCATCGTCATCCAGCCCACGCTGATCATCACCAACGCCAGCAGCAACAGGCCCCATTCGCCCAGTGTGGGAACTGCGTTGGCGGCCACGGGCGGAAGGCCTGTGACGGTCCAGGTGCCGTCGGTAGCACTCTCATCGCGCCAACTGGAAAACACGCCTCCCGCACTAGAGGCATAGCATTTGTCCCCCAGCGGAATCGACTCAACATTGCTGCACACCGCGTTGTGCTGCCCGCCTTCACCCACCAACAAATAATCAAGATGATCTCCCGCCGCATGGGGTCCAGGCGTTTGCCAGCGCAGCAGCACCACAGTGAGTTGAAGCCCTCCTCCAGTGGTCGTGGCCGATATGCTGTGGAGCGTCACCTGCGGGTCGCCGCTGGCGTAAACGGTCAGACCGTCGGAGAAGGAAAACGAGGTGACCTGCGCCGCAATGTCTTGGTTATTGAGATTCGCAGGCAACGGAACGACCGTGGTGAAAGAGCCTGTCTGTGCCATTGCCGTTGTATAGCCCCCGCAATTGCCCATGCCCGGCGGGCAAGCCGTGAAGTTGTGCAGTTCAGAAGCGTTGTAGGCAGGGCCTGTATAGGTATAAGTGACAGCCCAGGCGCCTGCCTGCAAAAGGGCCGCAGCCAGGAATACAAGGTATTTTTTCATTGTGTTTTTCGCCAAGTGAGTGAAGTAGCCGATGCGTTTTTTTGATGAAAATAGCCTTCAGCGCTTATTTGACAAGTGCTGAAAGCTATATTTTTTGTAGCATTTTGAGCCAGCAGGGCCGTGCGCCGCCTAGCAGACACGTGGCGATCTGCTACCCAGCAGCGCAGGGCTGGCGGTGCTTCCCCCGCAGCCGAAGGTGTGCGTACGTTTTCATGCCGCAGGCCAACGCGATGCGGTGCGGCGCCGCACCTGCCACCAGCCTGCGCCACCCATTAGGCAGGCCATCAGCAGCAGGCCCCATTCGCCCAGCGTGGGCACAGCCGTTACGCCTGCGGCGGCTGGTGCGATGGCCATCGTGAACGTCTGCGCTGCGCTGGGCATCACGCCGTTATTGGCCGTGATAGTCACACTTTGGCTGACCGCACTGGTGGGCGTGCCGGTGACAGCGCCCGTGTTGGTGTCGATGACAAGCCCCGGCGGAAGGGTTCCCGCGTCGGTGAAGGCCAGGGGAGCCGTGCCCGTGGCCACCACCTTGAAGTGGTAGGGGACGCCCACCGTGCCACCGGGCGGTATGGCACTGGTGATGGTAGGGGCCGTCGGCACCGGGGACACCGATGTCTGCCACCCGCCACTGCCGATGTGCGCAAAGGCAGTGCTGGTAGAAGCGTCTCCGTTCACAAGAACGCAGGTACCTAGACCGCCCGTTTGCTGGCAGTACACATTGGAATTGCTGAGAATGTTGACCGACATAGAGTTGAGGCGGTCATTGACGCCATGGTTCACTGACTGCCAGCGGCTCAACCCAATGTTCTCGTTCACGATGTTGCCCACCGGATCGGTCGAAACGAATGCATACGCCAGCCGGGTCTCGGGGTCCGCACTGTCGTACTGCGTGATGCCATCGTTGAAGGAATACGACTGGATCAAGGCTGCGATATTTGCACTGGCCAAGTTGGAGGCCAAGGGTGCCGCAGTGGTGAAGCTTCCCGTCTGCTGCATGGCCGTGGTGAAGTTTTCGCAGGTGGGTGTGGCACACGGAGCCGTGAACAGACTTGGGTTGTTGTAGAGGGGCCCGGTGAAGGTGTAAGTGGTAGCCCAGGCACCGGTATGGAGAAGGACTGTAGCCAAGAGTGCAAGATATTTTTTCATGGGAGAGTCCATCAGCAGATTTGAAACAACGGCTCTAGCGCTTATCTAGCAAGCGCTATCAGCTATCTTTTGACGAGCAAGTGCGCCCGTGGTGCCTCACAGCCCCAGCCGCCCGCGCGCCCGAACAAAATTCCTTGTGGCAGGCCGGGGCAAGGAAAACGCAGGTTTTTTTCATGACGCGATCAAGTGGGCTGGCTTCTAGGTGTGCTATCCCATCGAGAGCACAGAAGCTAGCAGTAGAGGATGGCTAGGCTGCAACGCAGTCTATGGAGCGCCTCTGCGCTGCGCCCCACCCCCAGGGGTTGGGCAACGACACATTCGATGTGGTACGTTGTGGCACACGCATTGCACTAATGCGCTGCAGCAAAAACCTCCACCCCATTCATGCCTCTCACCCGCGTTCAGCAGCGGGCCATTGCGCGCCTGCAGCAGATGGCTTGTCTTGATTTCAACGGGCCCCAGCTCATTGAATCCGTATTGCACGAGCTGCACTACCTCATTGGCTTTGACTCGGGCGCGTACTTCTATCCGGGTGGCAGTGGGGGGATGGATGCGTATCTGGAGCCATCCGTCGGAAGCGCCACGATCCACATGTACTTCGAGCCAGAAGTGATGGCCAGTGAGCGCCAAGTGATGCGCCGCAGCGGCCATCAATTTGCAGAGGCCGTGCGCTTTGACCATGGACCACAAGTGCTGGAGCAACTTTTGGCCGTGCCCGTCAGCGAGTTGCTGCGCAGCGATTTCTACAACCTGACGCTTCTGCCTGCGGAAGTGTTTGATTGCCTGAGCCTGGTGCTGCGCACGCCTCAGGGCGAGGGTCTGGGCACGATCAAGCTGTACCGCAGCATGGCTTCGTCGCGCTTTGGGGTGCGAGACTTGACGATGCTCGGGCGGCTGGAGCCGTGGCTGGCGCGGATTCTGCAGCCCGGGGAGCTGGACACGCAGGACAGCGTGGTGCATGACAGTGCCATGCTGGTGACCACGCCCCAGGGGAGGTTGCTGTGGACGTCACAAAAATCCAATCAGCTGCTGGCGCAGGCCTTTGGTCCCAGCTGGCACCGCCGCTCTGAGCTGCCCCCGGCGCTGCAGGCGCTGCTGCAGCGCCTGCATTTTGCGGGGCGCCATAGTGACAGCCGCAGTGCCCCTGCGCCTGCGTTGCCCCAGCTGGACCTGCACAACGCCAGCGGCTGGTTCAGCCTGCGCGCGCTGGGGCTGCCGCAGCGCCAGCACGAGCTGGCCTATTGGCTGGCGCGGGGCTTGCCCGAGGCGCAGATTGCCGAACGCATGGGGATCAGTGCCAACACCGCCACCTACCACCGCCGCCAGATTTACACGCGGCTGGGGGTGCAAAACCGGCAGGAGCTGCAAGCCCGTCTGCTGGCGCCCCGTTGAGGAGCCTCCGGTGGGGCGAGGGTAAGAGCCCGGTCAAAAGGGGCTTCATGAAGAAACACCCGGGCTTCGCTCCCTTCGGCTTTTCAGCCCGATCAGGGCAGGTCCAGCTAGGAGTGTGGGCGGCAGAAGGCATCGAAGCGAAACGTGCGAAAACCGAGGACCGCGTGGTGCTGCCCACAAGCCCAGGGCGGGCCCCTGGGCGCAGGAGGTAGTACCGCGCGAGACCGGTTTATCGCGCGTCGCAGCCGGTGCTCCTTCTGCTGCCCACACTCCTAGGCCAGTTAAGCGCCACTACGGCACCGGCACAACCCGCACCGCTGGTGTGTAGGGCTCAACGCGCAGGCTGTCGTGCGCCAGCACGCTGATCTTGGCCCGGGGGGCCATTTCCAGTGCGCCGTCGGCTGCCTTGCGTGTGGCGTATTGCCAGAAGGTGAGCGCGCCTTTGGCGGCCAGGGCCTGGCCAATGGCGGCGGCTTCGGGGCGCGGGGCACCGGCCTCGTCCGGCGGCACGGCAACGATGACATCGTCCTTGACCGTAACGATCTTGAACAGCAGCGGCTTGGTGGTGTCGGCCATGGCAGTGACAGAGGCGAAGACGGTAGCAAGGGAGACTGCTGCCAGGCTTGCGGCTGCGCCGAAGCGGCGCAAGGAGGTGATTTTCATGCGTTGTTGCTCCTGTATCGATGGGGGCCAGCGCCCCGGCACCGGGTGCTGACAAAAGCATCATGCCCCGGGGCGTGCAACCAGACAAGGATCGGTCACCTGGGCAAGCAAACCGCCCACGCTGCAACGCTACGCCCCTGCGGCCCCCGCCCGCATGGTGGTGCCCACGTGGGCATATAAGGCACCCCATGCCTCGCGCGTGGCGGGGTTGAAGGCGCCTCCAAGTGCTTCGGCCAGTGTGTCGAGCAGCGCCGCGCCCACCGTGTCGTAGTGCGCGGCCTCGACGCCATAGCCCGCGTGCCGTTTGCCAAGTGCGCGCAGTGCGGCGTCCAGCTGCTCGGGTTGGCCGAGCATGCGCACGGCGCTGCCGATCATGTCCAGCAGCTTGCGCGCCTGTTCGTTCATGTCGGACGAGGCGAACAGCCCGCTGATAGCGGGATCGCGGGCGAACAGCTTGGCGTAGAACAGCGCACCCGCCTTCGAGGCGACAGGAGCAACCTGCGCAAAGCTCTGGCGAACCAGATGGATTTGTTCGGGGGAGATCAAAGGCTTCCTCAGCAATGCGGCCGTTGGCCAGTGGCAGGTAGAACACTGGAAAGAAGTCTATGAAGTTCCCCCGCGCTGCGCCCCACCCCCAGGGGTTGCATGACGACAGGCCCTATGCGCTATGGGCGACGCGCTATGTGCGATTTGCGATGTAGCGGGCGTGACGGCTTCATGCGCCGGGCCTCGCGCAGGGCGCGCTTGTGCAGGTGCACCGGCTCGCGCGCAGGGTGGTCAACGGCAAATCCCTGGCCGACCACGGCGGTTGCACTGCCGCGCTACTCCTAGTGTGGTGTTGCACACTAGCGCTGGCGGTCCGATGCGTAGACCGCCGCCTGCACGCGCGAACTCAGGCCCAGCTTGCGCAGGATGTGCTGCACATGGATCTTGACCGTGGTCTCGGCGATGTCGAGTGTGCGCGCGATTTCCTTGTTGCTGGCACCGCGCGCGATCTCGCGCAGCACGTCTTCCTCACGAGGGGACAGGGGCGCGGCGCCGTTGTTGGCAGCCTCGGGCGGCTGCGTGGACGCACCCGCCCCGGCAGGCCCGGCTGGGGCGATGAGCGCTGCCGCTTCAGCCACCCCTTGCGACTGGAACGCGGCCACCAGTTTGCCCATGAGTTCGGGGCTCACCACGGGCTCGCCCCGGGCCGCGCGGCGGATGGCCTGGGCCAAAAGATCGCCGTCGATGGTCTTGAGCAGGTAGCCCTGCGCGCCGTTGCGCAGTGCGGCGGCCAGGTCCTGCCCGTCTTCGCTGACGGTGAGCATGAGCACGCGCGAGGCGGGCGAGACTTCGCGCAGGCCCCGGATGGCGTCCACGCCCATCACGCCGGGCAGGTGGTTGTCCAGCAGGATCACCTGGGGCAACAGCTGCGGCGCCAGGCGCAGGGCCTCGGCGGCATCGCCCGCCTCGCCCACCACGAGCAGGCCCGCGTCCTGCCCCAACAGTGCAATGAGCCCCCTGCGGAAGAGCGTGTGGTCGTCCACCACCAGCAGCGTCACAGGCGGCTCTGCGGGGGGTTGGTGGCTCACACCGGCGGGGGGGGCCAAGGGGATGGCGGTGGTGATGGTCATGCGGTGGTGGCCACCCGGCCTGCGGCCATGGCGGGTGTGAGTTCTTCGCCAGAAACCGCGCCTTGGGGGGCTATGGCCGCTGCGGACGGAGGTGCAGACTGGGAGGGCATGGTGGTGGCAGCAGTCACCGTGGGCAGCTCGATGCACACGCGGGTGCCCTGGCCCGGGGTGGATTCAACCTGCAGCACGGCACCCACGCGGTGGGCACGCTCGCGCATGATGCCCAGGCCCACATGTAGCGAATCGGGCGGCACGGTGGCCACGTCGAAGCCCTTGCCGTTGTCCTGCACCTCAAAGCGCCAGCGCGGATGCCGGTGCACGAGCAGGTCCACCCGCGTGGCGCCCGAATGCTTGCGCACGTTCGACAACGCTTCCTGCACCATGTGCAGCACCTGGATCTGCAAATCGGGCGCCAGCGGCAGGCCATGGCCCACCATGCCCAGCGTGGTGGCCATGCCGGTCTGGTGCTCGAACTTGGACAGCGTGGCGCGCAGGGCCGATTCAATATCCTCGTCGTTGGTGCGGGTGCGAAAGTGCACGAGCAGCTCGCGCACGTCGGAATAACACTCGCGCACGCCGACATCCAGCTCGCTGATGCTGCGGTCGCGTTTGGCCTCGTCGCCACGGTTCACGGCGTCGCGCAGCAACTGCGTCTGGATCTTGAGGAAGGCCAGCGACTGGGCGATGGAGTCGTGCAGCTCGCGCGCCAGCATGCTGCGCTCTTCGGCCACGGCGGCTTCGCGCTCCAGGGCTGTGGCGCGCAGGCCTTCCATGGCGCTGGCCAGGTGGCGCGTCATGGCTTCTAGCAAATCGCGCAGTTCGTCGGTCAGCTCAATGGGCGAGCGGAAGAACAGGTCCACCTCACCCAGCAAGCGCTGCTGCATCTGCACCGGGATGGTCACCATGGTTTCAAAACCCGCCTCGCGGCAATGTGGCAAGGCGACGGTGGTTGATGGCGTGATGGGAATTACCCGCGTGCGCGCCTGGGCCTGGGGCTGGCCGCACAGGCAGGTGCCGGTGTGCAGGCAGTGCTCGCCCTCGGCCATGGTGCGGGGCAGGCCGTCACCGGCCAGCAGCACATAACGTTCATTGGCCTCGTTGGACCAGCGCACCGCCGCAGCATCGGCCCCGGCCACGCGCCGGATCTGCTGCACAAAGCCTTGGGCCAGCAGCTCCAGGCTGCTGGCGGTAGAAGCCAGCGCGCTCACCTCATACAACGCGGCGAGGCGCTGGTTCTGCACGGCGATGCTTGCGGTTTTCTCCACCACCTTGTGTTCCAGGTCGTCGTGCGATGCCTGCAATGCGTGCGCCATGAGGTTGAAGCCCGCCGACAGCTGGCCGAACTCGTCATCCGTATCCACCGGCAGGCGGGTGCCGAGCTCGCCCTGGCGCAGCCGGGCCTGGGCCTGCTGCAGGCGCGCCACGGGGTTGATGACCAGCAGATAGCTTGCGGCCATGAAGGTCACGGCGGCAACAATGGCCAGCGCCATCATGAACAGCTGGAACAGGTGCAGCGCCGCCGTCCAGCCCGCAATCTGGATCTCGATGGCATCCACAAAACCATCGACCTGCTGCACAAACGCATCGGCTTGCGCCAAGGTCTGCGCGCGATCGGGGGGCAACGTGGTCACCCAGCCGCTGCGCGCCTGGGCCCACTGGGTGCGTATGGCCTCGAAGCGCGAGCGGGTCTCGTCGCTCCAGGGCACAAACAGCGGGCGTGAGGGGTCGCCCGTGCGCAGCAGGTCCAGGCTGGCATCGAACAGGCGGGCACGCTCTTGCACCGCCTCGGTGGGTTCGGTCTGCAGCACCAGCACCATGCGCAGCATGTTCATGCGCAGGCGGCCGGCCTCGTTGACTGCGGCGGCGCCGCCTTCGAGCTTCCAGGTTACCCACAGCGTGAGGCTGATGGAGGCCAGCGCCACCAGCAAAAAACCCGCGCCCATGGCCAGGAGCTTGGTGGACAGGGTGGGCTTGGTGCGCATGCAGGGCAGTGTAGGCACCGAGCCTGCGCCGACTCTTGACCTGGGTCAAGTCTCACCCGCGTAGCATGGCGCCATGCAACGACCACCCGACACCCACCTCTGTTCCCGCCTGCTGCTGGCCGGAGCCCTGATAGCCACGGGAGCACTGGCAGGCTGTGCCAGCACGGGCACCACGCCCCCCAGCACCCCACTCGCTGCGTGGCCCGACCGCCTGCAGGCCCTGCTCCCCACCGATGTGCTGTTGCTCGGCGAACAGCACGATGCGCCCGACCACCAGCGCCTGCAGCGCGAGACCGTGTTGTGGCTGGCCGCAAAAGGCCAGTTGGCGGCCGTGGTGATGGAGATGGCCGAGAGCGGCCACAGCACGCAGGCCCTGCCGGGCGACGCCACCGACGCCCAGGCCCAGGCCGCCTTGCAATGGAACGACGCCGCCTGGCCGTGGAAAGCCTATGGCCCCGTGGTGATGGCCGCCGTGGCTGCTGGCGTGCCGGTGCTGGGTGGCAACCTGCCGCGCGCCCAGATGCGCGCCGCGATGGGCGAGGCCCGCTGGGACCAGCACCTGCCCGCCCCCGCACTGGCACAGCAACACCAGGCGCTGCGCGAGGGCCACTGCGGCCTGCTGCCGGAATCGCAAATTGCCCCCATGGCCCGCATCCAGATCGCCTGCGACGCGAGCATGGCGCGCACCGCCCAGCAGGCCCTGCGCCCCGGGCAGACGGTGCTGCTGGTGGCCGGGGGCGGTCATGTGCTGCGCAGCCTGGGAGTGCCCACCCACTGGCCAGCCGGTTTGGTGTCAAAAGTGGCCCTGGCGCAATCTGGTAAAGCGCAGACAGCTATCAAAAATGGAGCAAACAAACCAGGCGACGCGGAAGCGGTGATTGAAACCCCTGCCCTGCCACCCCGCGATGCCTGTGCAGAACTGCGCGAGAAGTGGCGCCCGGCGCGCCCAGCACCTTGACCTACGGTGCCACAGTCACGGGCTGTGCCCGCAGCAGCGCTGCGAAGTCATCGGCGGGCACGGGCCGACTGCACAGGTAGCCCTGGTACGCATCACAGCCCCGCTCTCGCAAGAAGGCCAACTGGCCGTCGGTCTCCACCCCCTCGGCCAGCACCGACAGCCCCATGCTGTGCCCCATGGCGATGATGGCGGCGCTGATGGCCATGTCGTCCTCGCTTTGCGGAATGTCGCGGATGAAACCCTGGTCGATCTTGAGCACGTCAATCGGAAAGCGCTTGAGCTGCGCGAGCGACGAATACCCTGTGCCAAAGTCATCCACCGCAATGCGCAGGCCCAGCGCGCGCAGGCGCATCAGCACCTGGCGCGCCTCTTCGGTGCGCTCGGCCAGGGCGGTTTCGGTGATCTCCAGCTCCAGCAGCTCGGGCGGAAAGCCCGAATCGGCCAGCGCGCCCGACGCGCAACCGGCCAGGTCCGTCAGGTGGAACTGGCGCGGCGACACGTTCACGGCGAGCGTGAGGTCGGGCAGGCCTGCCTGGCGCCAGGCCTGGCCCTGGCGGCAAACCTCGCGCAGCACCCATTCGCCCAGCGGGCCAATGACGCCCGAGGTTTCGGCCACGGGGATAAAGCGCGCGGGCGAGATCAGGCCCTCCACCGGGTCGTTCCAGCGCACCAGCGCCTCGGCGCCCTGGATGCGGCCGGTGGCAATGTCCACCTGCGGCTGGTAATACATCTGCAGGTGGCCCTGCGCCAGCGCCAGGCGCAGGCGCGACTCCAGCGCCAGCCGCTCGCGCGCAGCCTGGGTCATCGCCTCGTGGAAGAAACACCACGCCCCCCGGCCGCGCGCCTTGGCGCCATAGACCGCCGCATGGGCTCCCTGCAGCAGAAGCTCGGTGGTGTTCGCGTGCTCAGGGAACATGCAGATGCCCACGCTCACACCCGCCACCACTTCAAAGCCATCGGGCGAACGCCAGGGCTCGGCCACGGCCGTGATCAGGTGCCGCGCCACGGCAGCGGCGCCGTCGGCATGGCGCAGGTGGCGCGCCACCACGGCCAGCTCGTCGCCCGCCAGCCGCCCCATCACGTCGCCCGGCCGCAAGGCTGACTGCACCTGCCGCGCGATGTGCTTGAGCACCTCGTCACCGGTGGCATGGCCGTAGCTGTCGTTCACGTCCTTGAAACGGTCGAGGTTGAGCAGCAACACAGCAATGTGCTCGCCACTGGCTCGCGCCTCCAACACGGCCTGCTCCAGCTGGTGGCCGAACCACGCGCGGTTGGAAAGCCCCGTGAGCGCATCGTTGTGCGCCAGGAACTCCAGCCGCTGCTGCTGCACCTTTTCTTCAGAAATGTCGGTGAACATGCACACGTAGTGCGTGATCTGACCCGCAGGGTCGCGCACGGCCGACAGGGACATGTGCTCTGGAAACACCTCGCCGTTCTTGCGGCGGTTCCAGATCTCGCCCTGCCAGTGGCCCGTCTGGCGCAATGTGCCCCACATGGCCTCGTAAAACGCCTTGTCATGCCGCCCCGACTTGAAGACGCGCGGCGTCTGGCCCAGCAGTTCCTCCTCGGTATAGCCCAGCAGGCGGGTGACGGCGGCGTTGGCCGACAGGATGCGGCTTTGCGCATCGGTCACCACCACGCCCTCCATGGTGTTGTCCACCACCGTGGCGGCCAGCCGCTGGCGGGCCTCGCTGTTCTTGAGTGCGGCGCGGGCGGCCTTGATCTCGTCCAGGTCCTGCAGAACGCAGACCATATGGGCGGGCTCGGCATCCGCCTCGGGGACCAGCGCTACCGTGCACAGCACGGCCACCTTGCGCCCATCGCCCGGACGAAGGCATTCGTGTTCACCCACATAGTGGTCGATCTCGCCCGCCAGCAGGCGCGACAACTGGGCAGCCACCCGGTCACGGTCGGGCGCCATCAGCACATCGCGAACATTCAGGCTGCAGACCCGCTCCAGCGGCGCGCCGAGCAGATCACACAGGCGGGTGTTGGCCCACAGGAACCGCCCGTCTGGCGCCGCGCGCGCGATACCTGCCGGCACGTGGCGCACGATCTGCGACAGCTCCCTGGCCATGGCCAGGCGCACCTTTTCGGCGTGGCGCATGCTGCGCAGCAGGCACCAGGCCAGCCCACTGGTCAGCAGCACGTAACCCCAGCCCTTCCAGGTCTGAAAGCGCGTGAGCAGCACCGGGTCGCTCACCCACCGGGCCAGCAGCGCGTCGCCCACGAACACCCAGGCCACCCCCAGCACCAGGTACAGCAGCATTCCCCGCCAGGGGACAATACGCGACGCATCGCCCGGATTGGTCATTGATTTCCCTGTTCGACAAGCGCTCAGGCCATGCTGCGACAATCGCACCGCTATGACCAACGCCTACATCCTTACCCTGTCCTGCCCCGACCGCCTGGGGCTGGTGCATGCCGTTTCGGGCTTTTTGCTGGAGCACAGCGGCAACATCGAAGAAGCCGCGCAGTACAACGACCACGCCACCGGCCTGTTCTTCATGCGCGTTCAGTTTGCCTGCGACCAGCACGATCACGCAACGCTCAAGGCCCGCCTGGCCACGTTTGCAGAACCCTACAACATGCATTGGCGCCTGCACGCAACAGCTGCGCCCATGAAAACCGTGCTCATGGTCAGCAAGGAGGGCCACTGCCTCAACGACCTGCTGTTCCGCTGGAAGAGTGGCCTGCTGCCCATCGACATCCGCGCCATCATCAGCAACCACCGCGACTTCTACCAGCTGGCGGCCAGCTACAACGTGCCGTTCCACCATATCCCGCTGACGGGCAGCACCAAAGCCCAGGCCGAAGCCAAGCAGCTTGAGATTATCGAGGGCGAAGGGGCCGAGTTGGTGGTATTGGCCCGTTACATGCAGATACTTTCTCTTGACCTATGTCAAAAGTTGGCCGGACGGGCGATCAACATCCACCACAGCTTCCTGCCCAGCTTCAAGGGCGCCAAGCCTTATTACCAGGCCCATGACCGGGGCGTGAAGCTGATCGGCGCCACGGCCCACTATGTGACGGCCGACCTGGACGAAGGCCCGATCATCGAGCAGGACGTGGCCCGCGCCGACCACACCGACACGGTCGAAGACCTCACGGCCCGGGGCCGCGACACCGAAAGCCAGGTGCTGGCCCGCGCCGTGAAGTGGCACAGCGAGCACCGCGTGCTGCTCAACGGCCACAAGACCGTCGTCTTCCGCTAACCCGCTAACCCGTTCTGCCCCATGGCCACGGCAGCCCCGCCCTCCTCCTTCCTCAGTAGCGCAGCCCGGCGCATTCCGCCCATCCAGTGCCTGCTGACCTTTGAGGCCCTGGCCCGCCTGCGCAGCGTGACGCAGACGGCTGACGAGCTGTGCGTCACGCCCAGCGCCGTGAGCCACCGCGTCAAGCAACTGGAGCAGATCCTGGGCGTGCGGCTGTTTGGCCGGGCCGATTTTTCGCTGACCACCGAGGGCAGCGCCTACCTGGCCCATGTGCGCGAGGGGTTGGGTGCGCTGCAGCGCTTTCCGGGCCAGGCGGCCGCGCCCGGGCGGCGGCGGCTCAAGCTGGCCGTGACGCCCACATTCGCGCGCACCATCCTCATCCCCCGCCTGCGCCAGTTCACCGAGGCGTATCCGGAGATCGACCTGGCCCTGCAAGTCTCCATCCCGCTGCTGGACGTGGTGGCCGAGGATGCCGACCTGATGGTGCGCTTTGGCCCCGGCCACTATGCCGACGTGGAACATGTGGAGCTGGCGCGCGACGTGGTCACCCCCCTGGCCTCGCCCGCGTTCGTGCGCGAGCACGGCCCCTTTGACCGCCCCGAAGACCTGGAAGGCGTGCCCCTGCTGCGCAGTCCGCTGGAGCCCTGGCGCACCTGGTTTGCTGCCACGGGCCTCGACTGGGCCGAGCCCAGCGAGGGCTCGCAGTTCAACGACATCGGCCTGATGTGCGACGGCGCCGCTGCCGGTATGGGCGTGGCGCTGGTGCGCCTGAAGCTGGGCGCACCGTGGCTGGAGAACGGCACGCTGGTGCGCCTGTTTGACACCGACACTGCCAGCCCCCACGCCCACTACCTGTGCTGGCGCACCGGCACCATGGACCGGTGGGAATGCGCGGCGTTTGCCGAGTGGCTGCGCAAAACCATGGCGTAGTAGAGGCATTCCCCTGAGTCGCCTTTGGCGCCTTCCCCCTTCTCTCGGCTGCGCCGGAAGGGGGACGCCGCCCTCGCTGCGGGCGGCCCTTGCTCGGCTGCCCTCGCCCGAGCCGCGCCCTCCTCCACCAAGTTCAGGCAAAAATCAGCCCCAGCGCTTGTCCATCAAGCGCTAGAAGCTATCAATTAGTGAGCATTTCGGTGTTTTTCACAAACACCTGCAGAAAACCTCACACCCCGCCCGTCCCCATCCCCTACAGTGGCGGCCATGATCACCGCCACTTCTTCCGCCCCGCTCCCGACACCCGCCGAACGCGCCGCGCGCCAGGCCGAGGTTGTCCTGGCCCTGGGCCGCGTGCTGCCCGCCCACGCACTGCTCTGGCACACCGAAGACACCACGCCCTACGAATGCGACGGCCTCACCGCCTACCGCCAGCGCCCGCTGGTGGTGTGCCTGCCTGAAACCTACGACGAGGTGCAGGCCGTGCTGCAGGTGTGCCACCGGCTGCAGGTGCCCGTGGTGGCGCGCGGCGCAGGCACGGGCTTGTCGGGCGGCGCCATGCCCCACGCCCTGGGCGTGACGATGTCGCTGGCCAAGTTCAACCGCATCCTCGACATCAACCCCGAAAGCCGCACGGCCGTGGTCCAGTGCGGCGTGCGCAACCTGGCCATCAGCGAGGCGGCCGCGCCCTACGGCCTGTACTACGCACCCGACCCCAGCAGCCAGATCGCCTGCACCATCGGCGGCAACGTGGCCGAGAACTCGGGCGGTGTGCACTGCCTCAAATACGGCCTCACCGTGCACAACGTGCTCAAGGTGAAAGGCTTCACAGTGGAAGGCGAGCCCGTCGAATTTGGCAGCGAGGCGCTGGACGCCCCCGGCTACGACCTGCTGGCCGCCGTGATCGGCAGCGAAGGCATGCTGGCCGTGACCACCGAAGTGACGGTCAAGCTCATCCCAAAGCCCCAGCTGGCGCGCTGCATCATGGCCAGCTTTGACGACGTGCGCAAGGCGGGCGACGCGGTGGCTGCGGTGATCGCGGCGGGCATCATCCCCGCCGGGCTGGAGATGATGGACAAGCCCATGACCGCCGCCGTCGAAGACTTTGTGCACGCGGGCTACGACCTGACCGCAGAAGCCATCCTGCTGTGCGAAAGCGACGGCACGCCCGAAGAGGTGGAAGAAGAAATCGGCCGCATGAGCGAGGTGCTGCGCGCTGCGGGCGCCACCGCCATCAGCGTGAGCCGCGACGAGGCCGAACGCCTGCGCTTCTGGAGCGGTCGCAAGAACGCCTTCCCCGCCAGCGGCCGCATCAGCCCCGATTACATGTGCATGGACTCGACCATCCCGCGCAAGCGCCTAGCCGACATCCTGCTCGCCATCCAGGAAATGGAAAAGAAATACCAGCTGCGCTGCGCCAACGTGTTCCACGCGGGCGACGGCAACCTGCACCCTCTCATCCTGTTTGATGCGAACGATGCCGACCAACTGCACCGCTGCGAGCTGTTTGGCGCGGACATCCTTGAGACCAGCGTAGCCATGGGCGGCACGGTGACGGGCGAGCACGGCGTGGGCGTGGAAAAGCTCAACAGCATGTGCGTGCAGTTCACGGCCGAGGAAAACGCGCAGATGTTTGGACTGAAACATGCATTCGACCCGGCGGGGTTGCTGAACCCAGGGAAGGTGATTCCTACGCTGAACCGGTGTGCGGAGTACGGGAAGATGCTGGTGCGCGGGGGGGCGATCAAGCATCCGGATTTGCCGAGGTTTTAAAGAATGAAAGCCGCCGACGTATACAAGCGACTGAAAGGCCATTTCGGCGCTTGGACCAAGATGCATGGATTTAGCCCATTAGAGCGAGGCGTCTCTTGGAGTCGGCCTCACGGTAGTGTGGCCTTAATTTTTGGTTTCGGCGTTGCGCGCAGGGACTATTGGGATCAATTTGCAGGATCTCAGTTTGTTTTGGATTTCCAGATTGGAAGGCCAGGGAACGACGATCTGAAAAATCGGTGCTTTCGATTTTGTTACTTGCTAACCGACGCTCAGCGGGAAGAGCTGCGCCTAATACAAAATCGCGTAATCAACTCACTGACCGCACCTCCCTACGACCACGAGCGCGTACGAGACCTTGATACAGAAACGAAAGATTGGTATCTGGAAAAGTTCGTACCAGTGCCTTCGATCAATCCAAAGCACGATACGTGGATGCGGTACTACACCGCTGAACATGTGGATGAATGGGCCCACTATCTGCTGCGCCAAATGCCTCACTTCCTTAACGAACTCGAAACGCGGAAATGACGAATGGTCGAGACCGACACGCAACAGCTTGGCTCCCGCGAGGTGCTGGCAATCGCATGCCTCGCAGTACCAAGCCGTTTCGTGCATTTCACTGCCAACGCTGAGCGTCCAATTTCATAGCAGCCACCGGCTCCGCTGGACAATTGCGCCCTGCAAAACCCCGACAATCTGCAGGTCCTCGCGTTCTTTCATCCGACCTCATGCCCAGCGACTCCCCCACCACCCTCCTCCAATCCGGCAACGCCCTCGTAGCCCAAGCGCAAGCCGTGGCCACGCAAGACTTTGCCGCAGCGCGGGCGCTGTGGCGGGAGGCGGGCGTGTTGTTTCAACGGGCGCACGAAGCCGACCCCACGCAACATGCTGCGGCATTTCGTCTGGGGCAGGCGTGGGTGGCCGAGGCCCATGCACTGCAGAAAGAAGGATCAGAAGATGCGACGGAGATGTGGCGCCAGGCGGCACTGCAGTGCGAGGTGGCCTTTGCGCTCGACCCGCACCATGCGGTGACGGCCATGCACATCGCCAGTTGCTACGCCTGGGCGCAAGACGCGGACGCCAAGCAGGCCTGGGCGCAGATTGCGCAGCATCTGCAGGAAGAACACGCGGCCAACATGGCGGCGGATCAAGCGGCACGCTAGCTGAAGCAGCCCCGCCGCGGCCGAGCAACGCGATGGCCCGTGTGGCTGTTCGGCTGTTGGATGTTCGGCTGTCCATCCCCCTGCTGGCTGCGCCTGCGGCGGGGCGGTTACGGGGTGAGCATGGGCGTCGAAGCGCCCATGCCTCGTGATCTGACTCGCCGTGGTTGTCCGAGCGGCGCGCGCCAGCGCAAAGCGAGTTCCACGGCGCACCCCGCAACCGCCCCGACGCAGGTTTGCCCCCACGCACCGCGTGGGGGTCGCAGACTGGGGGTCGCCTTTCTTTTGGGTACTTTTCTTTGGCGAAGCAAAGAACAAGTACCTCGCCCGCCGGGGCGAGTCCCGGCTTCCGCCCTTTGCACAGGCACGCCGCTGAAATCAGCGCACAAGCCCAGGCTTCGACAGACTGAGCCCGAACGAGTGGTCAGCTGCCCACCACCGCCCGCCAAATCTCCCCCGCGTGCGACACCGCAAACAGCACCAGCCCAATCAACCCGCCCACCACGGTGCCGTTGATACGGATGTACTGCAAATCCTTCCCAATGTTCAGCTCAATCAGCTGTGTCATCTCCTCGGTATCCCACCGCCGCACCGTCTCCTCAATGTGCTGAGCAATGAACGCCGACACATCCGGCGCCAGCCCCTCCACCCACCGCTCCAGCCGGTCATTGAACGACTGCCGCAACGCCGCATCGCCCGCCAGCGACTCACCCAGCCACAACCCCAGCTTGCCCACCTGCCGCGCCAGCACCGAATCGGCATCGGCCAGGTCACGCTGCAACGCACCGCGCAGATCCAGCCACAAGGTCTGCACATAACCTGCCACGGTGGCATCGGTCTGCAGCCAGGTGCGGATCTCCTCGCCCTTGCGCTCCCATTCCGGGTCGCTGCGCAGGCGCTCGATAAAGCGCTGCACCGCCACATCAAACTGCGCACGCAGTGCGTGCTGCGGGTTGGCGGCCACATCGGCCATCAGGCTCTCCAGCGCGCGGGCCAGCAGGGCCGAGCCCTTGTCGCCCAGCCAGTCGCTGGGTAATAACTTCTCGGTGCGCGGGTGGTCCTTCTTGAGCCAGGCCACGATGGACTGCGCGACCCAGGTACGGGTCTGCTCGTTCTGCAGCAGTTCGATGAGCTTGGCCAGCACGTCGTCCAGCAGCGCCTGGTGACGGCCGTTGTGCGTGAGGGTGTCGAGCACCGCCGCCAGGGCACGCGACATATCCACCTGCCCGATCAAGGCACGCGCGGCCTTGTGGATGAAGCGCTCCACCTGCGCGTCCTGCACCGTCTCCAGCGCGGCCGATGCCAGGCGCGTGGCATGGTGCCCCAGCAGCGCGGCGTTGCCTGGCGCCGTAAGCCACTGCGCCAGCCGCTCGGCCGGGTCATGCCGGCGGATCAGCGACACGAGCGAAGGCACGTCCAGGAACTTGTCGCGCACAAAGGTGGCGAGGTTGCGGCCGATGCGCGCCTGGTTGCGCGCAATGACCGCCGTGTGCGGAATGGGCAGGCCCAGCGGGCGCCGGAACAGCGCCACCACCGCAAACCAGTCGGCCAGCGCACCCACCATGGCGGCCTCGGCCATGGCTTTCACGCAGTTGAGCAGCAGGCCGCGTTCGACCACACTGGTGGCGATGAACACGGCCGTCACGAGCAACAACAGGCCCAGTGCCTGGCGCTTGGCCCGGCGCAAGGTGAGGGTTGCGCTTTCAGTCTCGGCGTTCATCCGAGCAAGCCCGCCGACCTGGACCGCAACCTGTCAGGCTGCCGCCGCAATCTGGTCCAGCGCCTTCGACAAATGGCCCACGGTGCGGTCCACGTTGTGCCACTTCTCCAGGCCAAACAGGCCGATGCGGAAGGTCTTGAAGTCCGGCCCCTCATCGCACTGCAGCGGCACACCCGCAGCCGTCTGCAGGCCCACTTCCATGAACTTCTTGCCGTTCTGGATGCCGGGGTCGGTGGTGTAGCTCACCACCACGCCGGGCGCCTTGAAGCCGTCGGCCGCCACGCTGGGGAAGCCGCGCGATTCGAGCAGCGCGCGCACCTTGGCGCCCAATTCGATCTGCTCGTCACGCACCTTGGCAAATCCATATTCACGCGTCTCGGCCATCACCTCGCGCAGGCGCACCAGCGCATCCGTGGGCATGGTGGTGTGGTACGCGTGCTGGCCCTTTTCGTAGCCCTCGGCGATCTGCATCCACTTCTTGAGGTCACACGAGAAGCTGCTGCTCGTGGTGCCCTCGATGGCTTCACGCGCACGCTCGGAAAGCATCACCATGGCGCAGCAGGGCGATCCGCTCCAGCCCTTTTGCGGCGCGCTGATGAGCACATCCACTCCCGTGGCCTGCATGTCCACCCACATCGCGCCCGACGCCACGCAGTCCAGCACAAACAGCGCGCCCACCTCATGCGCAGCCGCCGTCAGCGTGCGGATGTAGTCGTCGGACAGGATGATGCCGCTGGCCGTTTCCACATGGGGCGCAAACACCACCTTGGGCTTTTCAGCGCGGATGGTGGCGGCGACTTCTTCAGCGGGGCATGGTGCCCAGGGCGCCTGCGGGCCACTGCCCTGCTGGCGCGCCTTGCACACCACGGAACCACCCCCCAGGCCCTTGTCGGCATCAAAGATCTGCGTCCAGCGGTAGCTGAACCAACCGTTGCGCACGATGAGCACCTTTTCCTTGTTGGCAAACTGGCGCGCCACGGCCTCCATGCCGAAGGTACCGCTGCCGGGCACCAGCACGGCCGTGTGGGCGTGGTAGACCTCTTTCAGCGTGCCCAGGATGTCCTGCACCACGCCGGTGAAGCGCTTGGACATGTGGTTGAGCGCGCGGTCGGTGTAGACCACCGAAAATTCGAGCAAACCATCGGGGTCGATATCGGGCAAAAGGCCGGGCATAGGGGAGTCTCCGCGTGTGAAACTGGGGTAGGAAAAAGGGACGATCAGGTCAGCTTATCATGGCCCCGCGCCACCCAAAGGCCGCGCGCCATGCAGCAAAAACCCTTCCGATTCCTGCCCACCGCACTGCCCGGCATCGAAGCAATGCAGGCCGACTCCCGCCTCGTCTTCGGCAGGCACATGCACTTGCAGTTCGGCCTCGGCGTGATCGAGCGGGGTGCGCAGAAATCGGCCAGCGGCCGGGGGATTGTGGAATCGGGCCCAGGCGACACCATCACGGTCAACCCCGGCGAAGTCCACGATGGCATGCCGCTGGACGAGCGTGGACGCGCCTGGCGCATGCTCTACCTGGAGCCTGCCCTGGTGGCGCCATTGGCGGCCGAGGTGCATCCGGGCCCGCTCGGCTCCGCTTTCGAATTCCATGCTCCGACGATGCGCGATGCGCGGCTGGCGGCCCAGGTACTGGCGCTGTTCGACGCGGCCACCCACCGCCCCAACCACTCGGCCGCAGCGCTGCATGTGGAGGAATGCTTGTTGCAGGTGCTGGGCGGCCTGCTGCGGCCGAAGGGCCACCAACAATCCGCCGCGACCATCACCAGGGCTCGCACCATGATGGACGACGATCCCACCGCGCCCTGGAGTCTCGCGCAACTGGCCGATGCAGCAAGTTTGAGCCGCTACCAGCTTGTGCGCCAATTTGCCCAGGCCACGGGCCTCACGCCACACGCCTACCTGCTGCAGCGCCGACTGCAGCTTGCGCGCCATCTGATGGGTGCGGGTACGCCCCTCGCCGATGTCGCCGCAGCGAGTGGCTTTGCCGACCAAAGCCACCTGACGCGCCTTTTCACGCGCAGCTTTGGCATCACACCGGGCGCCTACGTTCGCGCACGCGGCTGACAGCCCGGCCCCTGCAATTTCGTTCAAGACCGTTGTGCGGGGGTTGGCGGATGCTGCGGGCATCGCCACTTCACGCCGCCGCCGCGCGGCCTCTCGCCATGGGCATCGAATTTCTCATCACCTCGCTCATCGTGGTCGTCTCGCCGGGGCCAGGAACCCTGCTGACCGTGGCGGCCGGACTCTCGGGCGGCGCGCGGGCCGCCGCCGTGACGGCGCTGGGCTGCACGCTCGGCATCGTGCCGCACCTGCTGGCGGCGATCACCGGGCTGGCCGCGCTCCTCAACGCCAGCGCCACGGCATTCGAAGTCCTGCGCTACGCGGGGGTCGCCTACCTGGTCTACATGGGCTGGGCCACGTGGCGCTCGCCCGCCACACTGGAGGTTCGCACTGACGCGCCCACACGCGCTGCCAGTGGGCGTGTCGCGGAAGCCATGCTGATCAACCTGCTCAACCCCAAGCTGTCGCTGTTCTTCCTCACCTTTCTGCCGCAGTTCATCGCACCGGGTGAAGCGCAGCCCGCGTGGCGCATGCTCCAGCTCTCGCTGGTCTTCATGGCCATGACCTTTGTGGTGTTCTTGGGCTATGGCGTCTTTGCCGCCCGGTTTCGTGACCAGGTGCTGCAGCGCCCCGGCACGCTGGTGT
This sequence comes from Acidovorax sp. FG60, assembly GCF_057808995.1. Taxonomy (NCBI): domain Bacteria; kingdom Pseudomonadati; phylum Pseudomonadota; class Betaproteobacteria; order Burkholderiales; family Comamonadaceae; genus Acidovorax; species Acidovorax sp. FG60. The sequence continues at coordinate 36,143 of NZ_JBMDJC010000022.1, read as the reverse complement.
GGCTGCGCCGCGGCTTTGCGGCCGCGTTTGTCGGGCTCGGCGCAAAGCTCGCCCTGATGCACCGATAGGCACCACCGTGTCAGGTGCCGTGCTGCTTCACCAGGTATCGATGCAACGTGGACCCAGCGGCGCCACCTGCGCCGATGCCAACCCCCGCGCCAGCCACGCCCGGGTGTCAGCCGGGTCGATCACCGCGTCGATCTCCAGCGTAGCGGCCATGTGCATCGCCTCGCCGTTGGCGTAGGACTTGGCCAGCAGCTTGGCAAACAGCGCGTCGCGCTCGGCGCCCTCGGGCAGCGCCTCCAGCTCCTTGCGAAAGCCCAGGCGCACGGCGCCTTCGAGCCCCATGGCGCCGAACTCGCCCGTGGGCCAGGCGACAGTGAACACGGGCGCATGGAAACCCCCGGCCGTCATGCCCATGGCGCCCAGGCCGTAACCCTTGCGCAGCACCACGCTGAAGGTGGGCACGCGCAGACTGGCGGCGGTGACGAACAGGCGGCTCACGTGGCGCACCTGGGCCGTGGCTTCGACCTCGGGGCCGACCATGAAGCCGGGCGTGTCCACCAGGCTCACAATAGGCAGGCCATGCGCGTTGCACAGCTGCATGAAGCGCGCGCCCTTGTCGGCCGCATCGGCGTCGATGGCGCCGCCCAGGTGTTGCGGGTTGTTGGCCAGCAGGCCCACGGGGCGGCCTTCGATGCGCGCCAGCGCGGTGTGGATGCCCGCACCGAAGCCGGTGCGCAGCAGCAGCAGGCTGCCTTCGTCCACCAGGCCGGCCATCGCCGTGCGGGTGTCGTACACGCGCAGGCGGTTCTCGGGCACCACGGCGCGCAGCAGGCGCTGGTCGGGTGCAGACCACTGCGATGCGCGGCCCTGGAAGAACGACAGGTAGTGGCGCGCGGCCTGCACCGCCCCGGCCTCGTCATCGACCAGCACGTCGATCACGCCGTTGGCATGCTGCACGCGGCTCGGGCCGATCTGCTCGGGCTTGAAGACGCCCAGACCACCGCCTTCGATCATGGCCGGGCCGCCCATGCCGATGTTGCTGGCACGCGTGGCGATGATCACGTCGCTGCAGCCCAGCAGCGCCGCGTTGCCCGCAAAGCAGCGCCCTGCGGCGATGCCGATCACCGGCACCTGGCCCGACAGCGCCGCGTAGCTGGCGAAGGTGTGCACATGCAGCCCCGCCACCACGGGCATGTCGGTGTCGCCCGGGCGCCCGCCGCCGCCCTCGGCGAACAGCACCACGGGCAGCTTCTGCGCCAGTGCGATGCCGAGCATGCGGTCGGTCTTGGCGTGGTTGCGCACGCCCTGGGTGCCGGCCAGCACGGTGGCGTCGTACGACATGACCACCGCGCGGGATTTCTCGTCGCCAAACAGTGTGCCATTGATGCCGCCGATGCCCGTGACCATCCCATCGGCGGGCGTGTTGGCAATCAGGTCCTCCTTGCTGCGGCGGCGGGCCTGCGCGGCGATGGCGAGGGCACCATATTCGATGAAGCTGCCGTCGTCGCACAGGTCGGCAATGTTCTCGCGCGCGGAGCGGCCGCCTTGGGCGTGGCGCTTGGCCATGGTGTCGGGGCGCGCGGCGTCGAGCGTGAAGGCGTGGCGGTCGATCACGCGTTGCAGGTCGGCGCGGATGTGGTCGGGGTCGTGCGCAGCGCTGCCCTGCACTTCGACATCGGCCGCATCGTCCACAGCCTCCAGCACCAGCAGCGGCTGCCCCTGCGCGACGTAGCCACCGGCCACGGCCAGCAGCGCGCAGACGCGGCCCGCGTGCGGGGCCAGCAGCACATGCTCCATCTTCATTGCTTCGAGCACGGCCAGTTCGGCGCCGGCAGCGACCACGTCGCCTTCGGCCACGCTGAATTGCACAAGGCGCGCGGGCATGGGGGCCAGCACCGCGCCATGAGGCACGGGAGCTGTAGATTCCAAGGCATTTTGGCCGTATCCGCGCTCTGGATAATCGCTTATAGCTATATTTTTAATAGCACTCAGCAATTGGGGCAGCACCGACTCCAGCCAGCGTGTGTGCACCTGCTGGCTCTCCATCTCAGGCCGTGTTGCCAGCGCCTGCAGCAGCGCCAGGTTGGTGGCCACGCCCTCGATGCGGCACTCGGCCAACGCGCGCTGCGAGCGGCGCAGCGCATCGGCAAAACGCGGGCTGCGCGTGTGCACGATGAGCTTGGCCAGCAGCGTGTCGTAGTGCGGCGACGGCGTGGCGCCTGCTGCGCCGTGCGTGTCCACGCGCACGCCTGGGCCTGCGGGCAGGTCAAAGCGGCTGAGCGTGCCGCTGCCTGGGGTGGCGTTGCCCTGTGCGTCCAGCGTTTCGGCGTTGATGCGCCACTGCACGGCAAAGCCCAACACGGTGGGCGGTGCGGCAGGGTCGAGGCCGATGTCTTGCAACGTGCGGCCCGCGGCCAGCGCGATCTGCGCCTGCACCAGGTCCACGCCGGTAACCTCTTCGGTGATGGTGTGCTCCACCTGTAGGCGTGGGTTGCATTCGATGAACACAAACGGCAGGTCGTTCGAGGCCAGGTCCACCAGAAACTCGAACGTGCCCAGGCCCTCGTAGGCCACGGCGCGCGCCATGGACAGTGCGGCGGTGGTGATGCGCTCGCGCAGCGGCGCAGGCAACGAAGGACTGGGCGCGATCTCCACCACCTTCTGAAAGCGCCGCTGCAGCGTACATTCGCGCTCGCCCAGGGCGATCACCTCGCGCCCATCGCCCAGCACCTGCACCTCGATGTGGCGGGCATTGCCCATCAGGCGCTCCACGTACACGCCGTCCACACCAAAGGCGGCCTGCGCCTCGCTGCGACAGCGCGCGTAGGCAGCGGGCAAGTCATCGGCCGACGCCACCGCGCGCATGCCGCGCCCACCGCCGCCGCCGATGGCCTTGATGACGATGCCGGCATGGGCATGCTGCGCAAAGAAGGCCTGCGCCTCCTGCAGCGTCACCGCCGTCTGCGTGCCGGGCATGAGCGGCACACCCTGCTGCTGCGCCAGTGCACGGGCCTGTGCCTTGTCACCGAACAGCGCCAGCTGTGCGGGCGTGGGGCCGATGAAGCGCAGCCCCGCCTCGGCACACGCACGGGCAAAGTCGGCACGCTCGCTCAGGAATCCATAGCCCGGGTGCACAGCATCGCAGCCCTGCGCCTGGGCAATGGCGATGAGGCGCGCACCGTCCAGGTACGCCGCCGGGCCGGTGGTGCCCAGCGCCACGGCCACACTGGCTGCGTGCACATGGGGACTGGTGGCGTCATCGTCGGCATACACGGCCACGCTGGTGATGCCTAGGTCGTGCAGGGCGCGCACAGTGCGCAGTGCGATTTCGCCCCGATTGGCAACCAGCACTTTGGTGAACAGAACAGAAGATGGCATAGGGCAGTCGCTATGTTTTGTATAGCTACCAGCGCATATTCATCAGGCGCCAGCAGCCAATTTCTCATTCAATCACGCAATATCCCGAAGCAGGCGGCGCAGCACTTTGCCAGCGCCGGTGGCGGGCAGTGCGTCGATGAAACGCACCTCGCGCGGGGCTTTGTAGGGCGCCATGTTCTCGCGGCACCAGGCCACCAGGCCGGCGGCGTCCACATCCTGGCCGGGCTTCTTGACGATGAAGGCGCGCACCACCTCGCCCTTTTCTGCATCGGGCACGCCAATCACGGCGGCCTGTGCCACGGCAGGGTGTTTGATGAGCAGGGTCTCGACCTCTTCGGGGAACACGCTGTAGCCCGAAACCTTGATCATTTCCTTGAAACGGCCGATGAAGGTGAGATAGCCGTCCGCATCGATCTTGCCCATGTCGCCGGTGTAGACCCAGCCGTCCCGCAGGGTCTTGGCCGTGGCCTCGGGCTTGTTCCAGTAGCCCTTGAAGTTGCCGGGGCCGTGTATGGTGATCTCGCCCACCTCGCCAACGGCCAGCGGCGCACCGGTGTCGGGGTCGACGATGCGCAGGGTGTTGCCCGGCACGGGCTTGCCCTGGGTGCCCCAGCGGATCGCGTCCACCGGCATGGCGGTGTCCACCGTGTGGGTTTCCGACAGGCCATAGGCCGCCTCGTGCGCAATGCAGTTGGGTGCGAACTGCTGCCACTGCTGGGCCAGCGCCTCGGTGAAGGTGATGCCGAAGCTGGTGACCGGGTTGCGGCGCAGCGCGCTCCAGTCCATCTCGCGTGCGCCGGGCACCTGCATGAGCGCGCCGTTCATGGGCGCGATGCTGTACCACCAGGTCACGCGGTGGCGCTCCAGCGCCTGGGCCACGCCCAGCGGGTCAAAACGGTACAGCAGCACGGCCGTGGCGCCGGTGTAGACCGGCAGGTTCACGCCCATCACCATGCCGGCGATGTGGTACAGCGGTGCCACGGCCAGCAGCGTTTCGTGCGGTGTCATGCCATTGCAGTCCGCCGATGCAGCGGTCTTGAACGTGGCGTTGCCGTAGCTCAGCATCGCGCCCTTCGGTAACCCGGTGGTGCCCGAGGTGTAGGTCATGAGCGAGATGTCATCCATCGACAGCGCCACGGGCGCAGGCCGCGCACCGGTTCGGGTGGCGGCCAGGAAGTCTTCGCAGCCCGCAGGCACCGGCGCCAAGGCGGCGCGCATGGCCAGCAGCTCGGCGGGTACGTCGATGCTGGGCGAGCCCTCGGGCAGCAGCTCGGCATAGCGCACCACAAACACCTGCTGCAGCGCGGTCTTGGCGCGCACCTTGTCCACCACGGGCAGCAGCACATCGGCCGCGACGATCACGCGCGCCTGCAGGTCGGTGAGCTGGTACTCCAGCTCATGCTCCTTGTTCAGCGGCCCGCAAGGACAGACGATGGCGCCGATCTTCTGGATGCCGTAGTGCGCCATCACGTACTGGGGGCAGTTATTCATGAACAGTGCCACGGGCTCGCCCTTGGCCACACCCAGCGCCTGCAGGCGCGCGGCAAATGCATCACTGGCCGCATCAAGCTGCGCCCACGTGAGGGGCTGGCCGTACCAGAGGTAGGCGATGCGGTCGGGCGTTTCGCGCGCGTGGCGGCGCAGGTGTTCGTGCAGCGGCAGCTGCGGTGCGGCAGAAGGCATGGCGTTGTCTCCAAGGTGTCTGGAATCGCTGGTTCTTGGGGTTTTTGCTAGGTGCTCACACCCGCCAGCGTCTTGCCAATATATACCGCTCGGTAGAACAATGCTACCCATGGGTATAACTTCAACGTCGCGCAAAGGACACCGATGAACCAGCAGCCCCCCGTGCAGGCCAGCGGCCGCCAGAAGGCCGCCACGGCCGGGTCGGACGAGAAGCGCGAACGCATCTTGCGCGCGGCCGAGGCGCTGTTCGATGCGCAGGGCTACGCCAACACCACCATCGAGCAGATCGTGCAGCAGCTGGGCGTGACCAAGCCCTTTGTGTACTACTACTTCCGCAACAAGCAGGAGATCTTCGAGACGCTGTCTTGGGCGCCTGCCGTGGCGTGTTTCACTGCGATGGACTTTGCGGCGGACGATGACCGGCCTGCCCATGTGAAGGTGACGGAAGGCATCGAGCGGCTGATCCGCGCCACGCTGGAGCACCACCCCTCGGCCTTCTTCCCGTACCGCGAGCCGCAGGTGTACCGGCCCGAGTACCTGGCGGCGCAGAAGGATTTGGCGAACCACTTCTACGACCGGCTGTGTGCACTGCTCGAACAGGGCCGCCAGGACGGCATGTTCGAGTTCAACGACACCAAGATCACCGCCCTGGCCGCCTGCAGCCTGCCCGGCTTTCTCTACAACTGGTACCGCCCTGACGGCCGCCTGTCGCAAGACGAGGTGGCGCAGGAGCTGGCGCAGCTGGCCTGGCGTGTGCTGGGGCTGCGGCGAACCCGCAAGCGCAACCCAGCCTGACGCGCATCGCAGCACCCCTACACCAAGCACAACAACCACCGGAGACAAAACCCATGAAAACCGTGTTCCTCACCCCCCTGGCCGCTGCGGCGGCACTACTCATCGGCACGGCCGCCAGCGCGCAGGAGACCTTCAAGGTCGCCTACATCGATCCGCTGTCGGGCCCGTTCGCCAACGTGGGTGAGCTGATGCTCACCCACACACAGTACGCCATCGAGGACATCAACGCCAAGGGCGGCGTACTCAAGGGCACCAAGCTGCAGCTGCTGCAGTTCGACAGCAAGCTCTCGGCGCAAGAGAGCCAGAGCGCGCTGCAGGCCGCCATTGACCAGGGGGCCAAGGCCATCGTGACGGGCGGCTCGGGCTCTTCCGTGGTCACAGCACTGGTGCAAGCGGCAGCGCGCCACAACCAGCGCAATCCGGGCAAGGAGATCCTGGTGCTGAACCACTCCTCCATCGACCCCGAACTCACGGGCAAGGCCTGCAACTTCTGGCACTTCCAGTTCGAGGCCAACACGGCCATGAAGATGAAGGCCATTGCCAACTACATCAAGAAGCAGCCGGACATCAAGAAGGTGTACCTGCTGAACCAGGACTACGCCCATGGCAAGCAGTGGGCGCACTACGGCCGCGAGATGGTGGGCCTGGCGCGGCCCGACATCCAGTTTGTGGGCGAGGCGCTGCACCCCATCGGGCGCGTGAAGGACTTTGCGCCCTACCTCGCCAAGGTCAAGAGCACGGAGGCCGACTCGGTCATCACCGGCAACTGGGGGCAGGATATGACCCTGCTGCTCAAGGCGGCGGGTGACGCGGGCTACAACCTGCGCTACTTCAACCACAGCGCGGGCTCCATCCCCGGCACGGTGCTGGCGGTGTCGCAGGCCAAGCAGGGCCAGCTGACCTGGGTGGCCGAATGGCACCCCGGCCAGGCCGACACCCCCAAGGTGGACGCACTGGCCAAGACCTACAAGGCCAAGACGGGCAAGGACTTCCTTGCGCCACGCATCGAGATGACGCCGCGCTTCCTCGCCGCCGCCATCAACAAGGCCCAGTCCACCGACCCGGTGAAGGTGGCCCGTGCGCTGGAAGACCTGACGCTCGACTCGGTGGTGGGCCCCGTGCGCATGCGCGGCGAAGACCACCAGCTGCTGCTGCCCCAGGTGGTCAACACCATCGCGCCGGTGGACGGCAAGGCCGTGAAGGTGGGCTGGGAAGGCACCAACTATGGCTTTCGCACCGATGCGGCCTACACCGGCAATGAAATAGCCCAAGGCACCGAGTGCAAGATGACGCGGCCTTGATGCCACGGCGCCGAAGGGCGCCGAAATCCCCACAGCGGCAACCGCCACAGGCCGCCGCTACCATGGCCGGTCATTGCATTCATTGACCCGACCCACAAGGACCGCGCCCATGCCCGACTTTCGCAGCGACACCGTCACCCAGCCCACGCCCGCCATGCGCGAGGCCATGTTCAAGGCGCCGCTGGGCGACGATGTGTTTGCCGACGACCCCTCGGTGAACGCACTGCAGGACCATGCTGCCGAGCTGCTGGGTTTCGAGGCCGCGCTGTTCGCCCCCTCGGGCACGCAGACCAACCTGATTGCGCTGTGGGGCCACTGCCAGCGCGGCGACGAGGCCATCGTGGGCCAGAGCTGGCACACCTACCGCTGGGAGGCGGGCGGCATGGCGGTGCTGGGCTCCATCCAGCCCCAGCCCGTGGAAACGCAGCCTGACGGCACCCTGCGTCTGGCCGACATCGCCGCCGCGATCAAGCCCGACGACCCGCACTTTGCCCGCACCCGCCTGGTGGTGCTGGAGAACACGACCGGCGGCCAGGTGTTGCCCCCCGCCTACATCGCCGAGGTGGCACAGCTGGCGCGCAGCCGGGGGCTGGCAATGCACCTGGACGGCGCACGCATGTTCAACGCTGCCACGGCCAATGCCGCGCGCAACGGCACCGATGTGTATGCGGAAGCGCGCGCGCTGTGCAGCCACTTTGATTCCACATCGCTGTGCCTGAGCAAGGGCCTGGGCGCGCCTGTGGGCTCGCTGGTGCTGGGCTCGCGCGACTTCATCCGGCAGGCGCGCCGCACCCGCAAGATTTTGGGTGGTGGCATGCGGCAGGCGGGTGTCCTGGCGGCTGCCGGCCACTACGCGCTTCAGCACCATGTGCGGCGCCTGGCGGAAGACCACGCCCGCCTGGACCGGCTGGCCCAAGGGCTGGCCGAAGCCAACCGCAGCCACCCCGTGCTGCAGGGCAAGCTCACCGTGCTGCCGTGGCAGACCAACATCCTCTTCACCGACCTGCATGCAGAGGTGGCCCCCGCGTTCACCGCCTGGCTGGCGCAGCACGGCGTGCGCGTGACCAGCAGCCTGTATGGCGGCGCCACCCGGCTGCGCTGGGTGGCGCACCTGGATGTGAGCGAAGCGGACGTGACGGCAGCGCTGGATTGCGTGGCGCGCTTCACGCTGCCGGGCTGAACCCGTTCAGGCGGCGGGGTAGATCCGTCCACCAAACACACCGGTGCCCACGCGCACCAGCGTGCTGCCTGCCTGAATGGCTGCCTCCAGGTCGGCCGTCATGCCCAGGGACAGGGTGTCGAACTTCCCCAGGCCCGGTCCGCCCAAGGCAGATATTTGGTCAAAAAGCCTCTTGGCGCTGGTGTGGATTGCCAGTTGCGCTTCAAATTCAGGAGCATGGTCCGGAATGCTCATGAGCCCCCGCACCACCAGCCGTGGCAGTTTTGCGACAGCCCGCACCAACTCCAGCGTTTCGGCAGGAGCCACACCCGACTTGGTGGGGCCTCCATCGATATTGACCTGGATACATATCTGCAGCGGCGGCAGGTGATCGGGCCGCTGGGCCGACAGGCGCTCGGCGATCTTGAGCCGGTCCACCGTATGCACCCAATCAAAGTGCTCGGCCACCAGGCGGGTCTTGTTGCTCTGAATGGGGCCTATGCAGTGCCACTGCAGCGCCACATCGGGCAAGGCAGCGCGCACAGCCGCAATCTTGTCCACGCCTTCCTGGATGTAGTTTTCGCCGAAGTCGCGCTGGCCGGCGGCCACGGCCTCCAGCACCGCATCGGCGCCAAAGGTCTTGGAAACGGCCAGCAAGGAAACGCTGGCCGGATCGCGCCCGGCGGCTTTGCACGCCTGCGCCATCCTGCCCAGAACCTGTTGGAGGTTGTTAGCAATCGTGGTCATAATGTTTGGCAAGCGTACCAAACGATAGAGGGATTCCGTGGACATTACCCAACTGCTCGCGTTCAGCGTCAAGAACAAGGCCTCCGACCTGCACCTCTCCGCAGGCCTGCCGCCCATGATCCGGGTCCACGGCGATGTGCGGCGCATCAACGTCGATGCGCTGGACCACAAGACGGTGCATGCCATGGTGTACGACATCATGAGCGACGCGCAGCGCAAGACGTATGAAGAGTTTCTGGAAGTCGACTTCTCGTTTGAAATCGAAGGCCTGGCACGTTTTCGCGTCAACGCCTTCAACCAGAACCGGGGCGCCGCCGCCGTGTTCCGGACCATTCCAAGCAAGATCCTGACGCTGGAGCAGCTCAACGCACCCAAGATCTTCGGCGACCTGGCCCTCAAGCCGCGCGGCCTGGTGCTGGTGACCGGACCTACGGGCTCGGGCAAATCCACCACGCTGGCCGCCATGGTCAACTACCTTAACGAAACCGAATACGGCCACATCCTCACGGTGGAAGACCCGATCGAGTTCGTGCACGAATCCAAGAAGTGCCTGATCAACCAGCGCGAAGTGGGGCCGATGACGCTGTCGTTCGCCGCCGCGCTGAAGTCCGCACTGCGCGAAGACCCGGACGCCATTCTGGTGGGTGAAATGCGCGACCTCGAAACCATCCGCCTGGCCATGACGGCGGCGGAAACGGGCCACTTGGTGTTTGGCACACTGCACACCTCCAGCGCTGCCAAGACGATTGACCGGATCATCGACGTGTTCCCCGCCGAAGAAAAGGAAATGGTCCGTGCGATGTTGTCCGAGTCGCTGCAGGCCGTGATCTCGCAGACACTGTGCAAGACCAAGGATGGCTCGGGCCGCGTGGCCGCGCACGAGATCATGCTGGGCACCAGCGCCATCCGCAACCTGATTCGCGAGGCCAAGGTGGCGCAGATGTACTCCACCATCCAAACCAGCAACAGCGTGGGTATGCAGACGCTGGACCAGAACCTCACCGACCTCGTGCGCCGCAACATCATCAGCCCGGCCGAGGCCCGCAGCAAGGCCAAGATCCCCGAGAACTTCCCTGGCTGAGCCCCCCGCAGCACACACCCATGAACGACTTTGCGGCCCCTGCAGGCGCCGCATACCGGAGCCCGATATGAAAGGCATTCTGAGCCTTCTGAAAATGAAAACCCGGGGCGGCAAGCCTGCGGAAGACCACACGGATTCCGTGCTGTTCTCCACGGCCTTTGCAGGCCAGGGCGTAGACGATTCGATGCTGGTGCCCTGGGAGGCACGTGCCGTGGAAGTAGGCGCCAAACGCCTGCCCACCAGCCGAGGCGGCAAGCTGCTGCAAGGTCTGTGGGCCAAAGACAAATACATGGCGCACCTGGACAAGGACGCCGTGGAGCGCATGGAGCGCTTCTTCGAATTTGCGGCCATCCCGTCCAACCGCGATGTGATCCGCCAGGACGAGTACGGCAATTTCATGGTGGTGCTGCTCACGGGCACCATCGCCGTGGACCGTGTGCAGCCCTGGGGCGAGCAATTGCGCCTGGCCGAGACGCGGCCCGGTGACATCCTGGGCGAGATGTCGCTGCTCGACAGTGGCATCCGCTTTTCGGCCTGCACCACGCTCACTGACTGCGAGATCGCCGTGCTGAGCGCCGAAGCCATGGACGACATGATGACCAAGGACCCGCAGCTTGCAGCCAGCCTGATTGCACTGCTGGCCCGCAAGCTGTCGCTGCGCCTGCGTGTGGTGAGTGCGCGCCTGAGCGACAACCACAAGTAATGATGCGCCACGACAAGATCAATGATCGTCCAGCCGACGAACAGCCCCGGGAGAACTTCTGATGGAACGCGATCAGGCCAGTAAATTCATCAATGACCTGCTCAAGTTGATGGTGGGCCGCAACGGCAGCGACTTGTTCATCACCGCAGACTTTCCACCCGCCATCAAGGTGGATGGCAAGGTGACCAAGGTGTCGCCCCAGCCCCTCTCCCCCAACCACACGCTCACGCTGGCGCGCGCCATCATGAGCGACAAGCAGGTGGCCGACTTTGAACGCACCAAGGAGTGCAACTTCGCCATCTCGCCCTCCGGCATCGGCCGCTTTCGCGTCAACGCCTTCATCCAGCAAGGACACGTGGGCATGGTGATGCGGACGATTCCGCTCACGCTGCCCACCATCGACGGCCTGGGCGTGCCGCAGGTGCTCAAGGAAGTGACGATGACCAAGCGCGGCCTGTGCATCCTGGTGGGTGCCACGGGCTCGGGCAAATCGACCACGCTGGCCGCCATGGTGGACTGGCGCAACGAGAACTCGTTCGGCCACATCATCACGGTGGAAGACCCGGTGGAATTCGTGCACCCGCACAAGAACTGCGTGGTCACGCAGCGCGAAGTGGGGCTGGATACCGACAGTTGGGAAGCGGCCCTCAAGAACACGCTGCGCCAGGCGCCCGACGTGATCCTGATGGGCGAAATCCGCGACCGCGAGACCATGGAACATGCCGTGGCCTTTGCCGAAACCGGCCACCTGTGCCTGGCCACGCTGCACGCCAACAGCGCCAACCAGGCGCTGGACCGTATCATCAACTTCTTCCCTGAAGAGCGCCGCGCGCAGCTGCTGATGGATTTGTCGCTGAACCTGCGCGCCATGGTCTCGCAGCGCCTGATCCCCAAGCAGGACGGCAAGGGCCGTGCGGCTGCGGTGGAGATCATGCTGAACACGCCGCTGATCTCCGACCTGATCTTCAAGGGCGATGTCTCCGAGATCAAGGAGATCATGAAAAAGAGCCGCAACCTGGGCATGCAGACCTTTGACCAGGCGCTGTTCGACCTGTACGAGGCACACGTGATCAGCTACGAAGACGCGCTGCGCAACGCCGACTCGCTCAATGACCTGCGCCTGCAGATCAAGCTCAACAGCCAGCGCGCCAAGTCGCCAGACCTGGCTTCGGGTACCGAGCATTTCGCGATCGTGTGACAACCCCCTGAGCGGCTGCGCCGCTTCCCCCTTCTCTCGCGCGGCGCGCGGGAAGGGGGACGACGCCAGTGGCCTGGCAAAGCCAGTCCCACGGCGTCCGCTGGCCCAGGCCGCGCCAGTTTCAAACGCCGTCGACATGGCGTCCTTTTCTCACAAGAACCATTTCCATGCCAAGCACCAACCCCCGCAACTACGACGCCACCCCTTCCCGCAAGGTCGCCTTTCTGGGCTTGGGTGTGATGGGCTACCCGATGGCCGGACACCTTGCGCTGGCCGGGCATGAGGTGACGGTTTACAACCGGACCGCTACCAAATCAATAGCTTGGTGCGCAGAGTATGCAAGCGCCAAGGCGCCAAAACATGCTGCAACGCCGCGCGAAGCCGCCGCGGGCGCGGACATCGTGTTTTGCTGCGTGGGCAACGACGATGACCTGCGCTCTGTGACGCTGGGTGCGGACGGCGCCTTTGCGGGCATGAAGCCGGGTGCGATTTTTGTGGACCACACCACGGCATCGGCCGAGGTGGCGCGCGAGCTGTACGCCGCCGCCCAGGCGTTGGGCCTGCAGTTTGTGGATGCCCCCGTGTCGGGCGGCCAGGCCGGCGCGCAGAACGGCCTGCTCACCGTGATGTGCGGCGGCGATGCCGCAGCCTTCGAGGCAGCCCAACCCGTGGCCATGGCGTTCTCGCGTGCCTTTACGCTGCTGGGTGCCAGTGGCTCGGGCCAATTGGCCAAGATGGTCAACCAGATCTGTATTGCCGGGCTGGTGCAGGCCCTGTCCGAGGCCGTGGCCTTTGGCCAGAACGCGGGGCTGGACATGAAACAGGTCCTCGACGTGATCGGCAAAGGCGCCGCCCAAAGCTGGCAGATGGACAACCGTGGCAAGACCATGGTGGACGGCATGTTCGACTTTGGCTTTGCCGTGGACTGGATGCGCAAGGACCTGGGCCTGGTGCTCGATGAGGCCAAGCGCAACGGTTCACGCGTGCCGGTGACGGCCCTGGTGGACCAGTTTTATGCCGATGTGCAGAAAATGGGAGGCAACCGCTGGGATACATCGTCCCTCATCCAGCGGTTGAAATAGGCTCCCCCCTGAGTCGCTTCGCGCCTTCCCCCCTGAGGGGGGACGCACCCGGTGGCCCGGCAAAGCCGGTTCCACGGGCGCGCTGGCTTGTGCAGCGCCGGTTTCACGCCGCAGCGCGCGGGGCAAAATCCCCAAGAAAAAATCCCGGGCCGCAGGATGCGGGCCGGGATTTTTGCTGCACGGGTGGTTGGCTGTGCTGGCCGCCAAGCCTGCTAAACGGCCTTCAGCCCCCAGAGGGCTTGGTGTCATCCGTGGTGACGGGTGCAGGCTGCGGAGCGATGCGGCGCAGTTCTTCTTCCGAGACAATCTCGAACACACGCACCACCTTGCTCACGCCGCTCACCCCGCGCGCAATCTCGGTGGCGCGGTTGGCTTCGCGCTGCGACACACGGCCCATCAGGTAGACAACGTTGCGCTCGGTCACCACCTTGAAGGAATTGGCCGAGATGTCCTGCGCGTCCACCAGGCTGGCGCGGACCTTGCCGGTGATGAAGGTGTCGTTGGAACGCTGGCTCAGGGTGCTGGAGAAGGTGGTGATGGTCAGGTCGTTCACCACCGAGCGCACGTTCTCCACCTGCGACACCAATTGCTCGACGGCCTGGCGCTCCTGCGCATTGGGGACTTCGCCCGTCAGCAGGGCCTGGCGGTTGTAGCTCGTCACGTTCACGTGCACGCGGTCGCCAAACGTCTCGCGGATACGGTTGGCCGCGCGCAGTTCGATGCCTTCATCCTCGATCTGGGTGCCCGCCGTGCGGCGGTCCACGGCCATCACGCCACCCACCACGGCGCCCCCGACGATCAGCGGCGCGCAGGCCGACAGGCCTGCAGCGAGGGCGGCAGCGGCCAGCACGGTGCACACCGTGCGCTGGGTACGGTTCATGGTTGTTTGCTTCATAGCGGATTCTCCTGTTCACCAAGTAACTGGGCGTCCACACCATCGCTCAGGCAATGCAGCACCAGGGCATGGACTTCGCGCACGCGCGCTGCGCGGTCGTGGGGCACGCTGATCAACACGTCGGTTTCGCGCAGCATGGCGGCCAGCTTGCCGCCGGTGCGGCCGGTCAGCACCACCACGGTCATGTCGCGCTCGTGGGCGGCTTCGGCAGCGGCCAGCAGGTTGGCGTCGTTGCCGGACACCGACAGGGCCAGCAGCACGTCACCGGCCTGGCCCAGCGCACGCACCTGGCGGGCAAACTGCTGGGCGGCGTCGTGACTGCCTCCTGTGGCGGCCGTCAGCAGCGTGCTGTCGGAGGTCAGGGCCAGCGCTGCCAGCTCGGGGCGTTCGCGCTCGAAACCCGCCACGCAAAACGCAGCGAACTGCTGCGCCTCCGCGGCCGAGGGACCGTTGCCACAGGCCAGCACCTTGCCGCCGCTGGTCACACAGGCCAGGACGGCCTGCACGGCGGCGGCGATGGGATGGCTCAAAACCTGCGCGGCCTGGTACTTCAGGTCGGCGCTGTCGATGAAATGCTGTTGGATGCGTTGCTCAAGCATGAGGGCTCGATGATACCCGCCGCGTGTTACAGCTTTTGTAGCAAACCGTAGTCACTGGCATTGCTTTGGAGCCCGAATGGGGGACAGGGAACGGATGGGGTCACTGCGCATCAAAGGCAGCCTTGAGCCACTGCACCGAAGCCTCGACCAGCACCACATCAAAGCGGCAGGGCGGCGGCGATGGCAGGCGCAGCAGGTAGTGCCGGGCCGCAAAAATGATGCGCTGCTGCTTGGCTGCACCGATGCTGGCCCCCGCGCCGCCGAACGCGCTGCCCGCCCGGCTGCGCACCTCCACAAACACCAGCGTGCCATCCCGCTCTCGCATCACTAGGTCAATCTCGCCACCGCCGCGCCCGGGCGTCCGATAATTGCGCACCACCAATTGCAGGCCAGCCGCCTGCAGATGGGCCAAGGCCTGGTCCTCCGCCACATTGCCGCGTTCGCGCGTGGTGGCGGCGGGGGCAGCCGGGCCAGAGCCCCCCGCCGGTTTTCTCTTTCCAAGGAATTTCATTGAGCGCATCTTTCGCTTCAGCCCAGGGCGCCGCGCGCGAAGCGGCGGCTGCGCAACATTATCCCGAGGGCGCCTTGTACGTGGTGGCCACGCCCATCGGCAACCTGGCCGACATCACCCTGCGCGCACTGCACGTGCTGCAAATGGCCGACACCGTGGCCTGCGAAGACACGCGCCACACGCAGTCCATGCTGCGCGCCTACGGCATCGACAAAGGTGCCGCCCAGCTGCTGGCCGTGCACCAGCACAACGAGGCCGAAGCCGCGCAGAACGTGGTGCAGCGGCTGCAGCTGGGCCAGCGCGTGGTCTACGTGAGTGACGCTGGCACGCCCGGAGTGAGTGACCCTGGCGCCCGGCTCGTGGCCGCCGTGCAGGCGGCGGGCCTGCGGGCCGTGCCCCTGCCCGGCGCCAGCAGCATCACCACAGCGCTGAGTGTGGCAGGCGCAGTGGCCCACAGCACTGAACATGGCGGTTTTGTGTTCGCAGGGTTTCTACCCGTGAAGAACGCCGAACGCGCCACGGTGATTGCGCAGCAGCTGGCCCCGGAGCCGCGCTGCGTGGTGCTGCTTGAAGCCCCCCACCGCATCAACGAGCTGGCCCAGGCCCTGGCGGTGCTGGGTGATCGTCCGGTAACGCTGGCACGGGAGCTGACCAAGCAGTTCGAGGAAGTGACCACGCGGCCCGCCCGGGAGCTGACAGCTTGGCTGGACGGCGCACCCCAGCGCTCGCGCGGCGAGTTTGTGGTGCTGCTGCACCCGGTGGCGGTGGCCAGCGACGATGGCGCCAGCCTGCGGGTGTTGCGCCTGCTGGTGCAGGAGCTGCCGCTGAAAACCGCCGTGCGCCTGGCTGCCGAGATCACGGGTGCATCGCGCAATGTGCTGTACGACACGGCCCTGGCGTGGAAGCGCAGCGGCTCGAGCGGTGAAGATGAGGACGAAGCAGGCGACGCCGGGAGCTGATAGCACCTCGAATTTCAGGCCAAATTGGCACCTAGCGCTTGATGGAGAAGCGCTGATAGCTATATTTTTAATAGCATTTCATCCACCACAGCAAATCCACCACCGGCCCTGGTGCCGCAGCCCCCTCCGGATCTATCGCCCTGACACCGCCAACCCGGCCGCCACACCGCCAAACAAATCGCCTTCCACCTGGGGAATGTCGGGAAACGCCGCTTTGAGCGCCTGCCGCAGCGGCCGCAGGGCCGACGAGCCCCCGGTGAGATAGATCGCATCCAGCCCCTGCACACCCAAGCCCGCCAGCTGCACACATTCCTGCGCGCAGGCCACCACCTGTTCGAGGGGCTGCAACAGGAACTGCGCCAGCCCCTCGGGCGTGACGGCGGCGCCCAGCCCTGCCTCGATCCAGTCCAGCGGCATGGGCGCGTCGGCATCGGCCAGCGACGCGGCGATCTTGGCCTGCTCCACCGTGTTGGCCATGCGGTGCCCCAGGCGCTCGTGCAGCACCCGCATGAGCCGCGCGTGCAGCCGCGCATCGGAATAGTCGGTGCGCAGGTTCTGCGCATCGCGCAGTGCACGCGGCGAGTACAGCCACTGGATCAGGTGCCAGGTGGACAGGTCAAAAAACACCCGGCTGGGCACCTCGCGCCCCGTGGGCCCGGTGTGCCGAAACCCGAGCAAGGGCATCAACAGGTCCAGGCTCAGCCGCCGGTCAAAGTCGGTTCCACCCACGTGGACGCCGGTGGTGGCCAGCACATCGCTGCCGCGCTCGGCGCGCGCCATGCGCTCCGGCCCCAACCGCACCACTGTAAAGTCCGAGGTACCCCCTCCAATGTCCACCACCAGCACCAGCGACTCGTGCGCGATGCGCTGTTCGTAGTCCAGCGCTGCGGCAATCGGCTCCAGCTGGAACGACACCTCGGCAAACCCCGCATCCAGCGCAGCCTGGCGCAACGCATCTTCCGCCTGCTGATCGCGGTCGGCATCCCCATCCACAAAATGCACCGGCCGCCCCATCACCACCCGGGCAGGCATGCCGCCCAGTTCATCGCGCGCCTTTTGCACCAACATGCGCAAGAAGAGGCTGATGATGTCCTGGTAGCTCACCATCTTGTTGTGCACCGCCGTCTTGTCCTGCAGCAGCGCACTGCCGAGCAGGCTCTTGAGAGACCGCATCAGGCGCCCCTCGGTGCCTGCCAGATACTGGCCCACGGCATCGCGACCAAAGTGCGTGCGGTGATCCTCTGCGTTGAAGAACAGTGCGGTGGGCAGTGTGTGCGCACTCCCTTCCAGCGCAATCATCCGCGCCAACCCCGCCCCCTGGCGCACGGCCATCGCGGAGTTGGAAGTGCCAAAGTCGATACCGAGGGTGGTGTCCTTCAGGAGGGGCATGGGTGAAGTGTCGAAGCGATGAGGAAGTGTTCAACGCACACCGGCCACAGCCTCGGTGAACGCAAACATCGGATGCGGCGCTGCGGCGAGAAGAATGCTCTGGGCAGCTTGGTGGCGCGACAGGAGACCCGTCCAAAGCCCCTCCGAGGCACGACCCAGCGCCGTGGACACCGCATGCAGAATGGAAAAAGCCCTTGATTAGCAAAAATCAAGGGCTTTTGTTTGGTGGCCTGGGGCGGAATCGAACCACCGACACAAGGATTTTCAATCCTCTGCTCTACCGACTGAGCTACCGGGCCTGAGCCTCAAATTATAACCAGAAAAAAAGGCCGTTTTGGCGAAACCGCCAATAATTTCTTGCAAGCCTACCCGCGTTTGCCCCGGCCGAGATCGACCCCTAGCTGGCGCAGCTTGCGATAAAGGTGCGTGCGCTCAAGGCCCGTCTTTTCGGCCACGCGCGTCATGGAACCGCCTTCGCGGGCCAAGTGGAATTCGAAATAGGCTTTTTCAAAACCATCGCGCGCTTCGCGCAGGGGGCGGTCCAGGTCAAACCCTTGGTGCGCGTGCGGGCCAGCCTCGACGCCAGCCATGATGGCCGACACAGCAGGCAGTTGCGAAAACGTGGGGTCGGCCGGGGTATGGACGGGCGCTGGGGCCGCAGCCACCGGGGCGGACTGGTGGGCAGCGTTGCGTGCCAGGCCCTGCTCCACCGCCTTGAGCAGCTTTTGCAGGGTGATGGGTTTTTCAAGAAACGAGAAGGCGCCGATCCGGGTGGCCTCTACGGCGGTGTCGATGGTGGCGTGGCCACTCATCATGATCACGGGCATCGTCAGCACGCCCGCTGTGGCCCATTCCTTGAGCAACGAAACCCCGTCGGTGTCCGGCATCCAGATGTCGAGCAGCACGAGGTCGTAGGTGTTGCCTGCCCGGGCCGTGCGCGCCTGGGTGGCGTTTTCTGCGAGGTCTACGCTGTGACCTTCGTCGTTCAGGATTTCCGACAGCAGATCACGAATGCCGAGCTCATCGTCGACCACCAGAATGTTTGCCATGTGTGTTGAAGCGCCTTGGGGTACTGCGGGGCGGTGTTGTTATGACGCCACCGCTGGTTCAGGGGCGAATGATAACGACACTTGGGCCCCCCGCACTACGCCATCTTCGGTCCGATTCGACAAGTCAATGCGCGCACCGTGCTCATCGGCAATCTTTTTGACCACGGCCAGACCCAGGCCGGTGCCCCGGGGCTTGGTGGTGACGTAGGGCTCGAAGGCACGCTGCAGGATGTGCGCAGGAAAGCCCCCACCACTGTCGGATACCGTGAGCCGCACGCGGCGCGAGGACTCACTCCAGCGCGTGCTGATGCGTACCGGGGGCACGGGCTCCGAGGTTCCAGCGCGCGCCTGCTCGGTGGCGTCTTGCGCGTTTTGCAGCAGGTTGTGCACAACCTGCCGCAGCTGCTGCGCATCGCCTGCGATAGAGGGGCAGCGCGGGTCCAGCTCGGCTTCTACGCGCACGGCGGCGTTCTCTTCGCCGTAGAGATGGAGCACGTCGGCCACCAGGGCATTGAGGTCCAGTGCATGGAGTTCTGCAGCAGGCAAGCGTGCGTAATCGCGGAATTCGTTGACCAGCCGCTTCATCGCATCGACCTGGTCCACGATGGTCTTGACGGACTTGGCGAGGATGGCCTGTTCAGTGTCGGGCAGCTTGCCAGAGAGCTTCATTTCCAGCCGCTCCGCAGACAGCTGGATGGGTGTGAGCGGGTTCTTGATTTCGTGCGCCAGGCGCCGCGCCACCTCACCCCAAGCCTGCGCGCGCTGGGCGGAAACAATTTCCGAAATGTCGTCAAAAACCAACAGTCTGGCCGAATCGGGCAGTTCCGCTCCCCGCGCGACGAGGCTGGTAGCGTGTTGCCCGACGCCGCCAGAAGACGCATGCAGCTCAAAAGGCTGCTGCCAGTGGTCCAGTCCATGGCGTTCGTGGTCGCCCAGGAAAGCGTCGAAGTGCCCTTGCACCGACGCCGCAAACTCGGCGAGCCCGGGCACTTCCGACAGGGGTCGCCCCTCATAAGCCGCCATCGGTGCCCGCAGGATGCGGGTGGCCCCCGGATTGGACGATCGGATCAAACCTTGGGCATCCAACACGATCACCCCCGCCGTGAGGTTGTCCAGGATGGTCTGCAGGTTGGCGCGTGCGGCATCGACTTCGCCCATGCTCTGCTCCACGGCATGGCGGGCGTCAGACAACTGCTGGGTCATCAGTGCAAAAGAGCGTGTGAGTCCACCCAGCTCATCCTTGCCCTGCAATGCAGCCTTGGGGCTGAGATTGCCAGCCGCCACCTCGCGCACCCCCTCGGCCAGCACCAGCAGCGGGCGGGCCAGCTGGTTGCCCAGCAATACCGCCAGCAACACGGCGCCAAAGACAGCCAGGAACAGGCTCAGCGTAAGCGTGCCCACATACATGCGCCGCAGTCCCCCACGGGCCAAGGCTCGCTCCTGGTATTCGCGGTTGGCCTCCTGCACGGCAATGGCGTTGGCCACCAGCGCAGGCGGCAGGGGCAATGTGGCCTGCAGGTATCGGGGCTCCACGAGCAAGCCGACGCTGGGGCTGCTGACCAGCGCCAGCACTTTCACGCGCGCATTCTGTGCTGCGGCAGGGTCCGAAATATCGTCCAGGCCCTCGATCTGCGCGGTGGCGCGCTGCTGCCGCACGGTGCGCAGCAACGCCACGCCGGGCCGATCGGGGTTCAGGCTAAAGCGCGATTGGCCTGCACTGGCTACCGCCTGGCCCGCAGCATTCCAGAGCACGACGTCGGTGGCTCCCAGCTGGTCGCGGATGCGCTCCAGCACCAGACCAGCCGCGGCATCAGGCACCTGCGCCACTTGGGCACTGGCATTGCGCGCTTTTGAGGCCATGTCGGCGGCCAGCGAATCCAGCGACACACGGGCCAGGTTCACCCCCGCTGAAAGAGCGCCCTCCACTTTCACATCGAACCAGCTCTCAATGGACCGCGTGACAAACTGGTAGGACACCACATAGATCAGCAGCCCCGGCATCAGACCCACCAGCGCAAAGATGGCCGCAAGCTTGACCAGCAGTCGACTGCCAAAGCGCCCTTTGCGCAAGCGCATGCCCAGGCGCACCGCCACCCACACAAGCACGGCCAGCAGCAGCACGGCCACCAAAACGTTCACGCCAAAGAGCCAGGCGTAGTTGCGCTCGTACAGCGCGCGGTTGTTGGTGGCCAGGGTGAGCAGGAACAACAGCACCATGCCGATAGCCGACATGATGGCTGCCCCAACCCCCACGGCCCAGCGCACGGCGCGCGACTGGCGTGCGGCAGCATGGGCCGACGCGGAAGCTCCCGTCTGGGAAGACTCTGGAGGGCTCACTTGGCGACGGTCTCTGCAGCCAGGCGTTGGCTGCGGGACACCAGGAGATTCCAGCCCGAGCGCCCCACGGCACCGATCTGGAAGGGTCGGGGCAACTGCGACATATCAAGCCGGAACCGGAAATTGACCGTATGGACGGCGTCTGACTCAATGACATCGCGTTCTGCGATCTTCCATCGCGAAATGCGCTGAATGGCCGACAACGCATCGGCATAACTGTCAAAATTCTGCCCCAAAACCACACCCAGGCCACTGTTGGTGAAAGGTACCGGGGAGATGTTCAGACGCCAACGTCGCGTCAACGGCTGGTAACTTAGCCGCAGATAGCGGGTGGTTTCAGCCACTTGGCGGTCAGACCAGTACCAGCGGTCTCGCAAAACCTGGGCCTCGGCCACGAAGAACATGGGAATGCCCTTGTACAGCGCATCCTCGGCAAGCTCCGGCAGCACAAATTGCAGTGTGGCGCTGAGGTAGAGGCCATCCTCGGCACGGTCCAGCCGAAGTTCGCCCACCTCGGGGTCCACCGGCTGGCCAGCGATGGCCGACTGCACCATTGCGGCCCATGCCACCAAGAGATAGAGCGCACAGATCGCCACCCAATGAGCCCCACGGAACTCATTGCGGCGATTTTTGCAACAGTGCGTAAAAAAATCCGTCGTGGTCACCCGACTGATTGTCCGGGACAGCTCCGGGCTTGTCCCCGTTGGCGGGAATTAAATGACCCGGCGACGGCAGCAATTGCGCATCGGTGTTGTGTGCAAGAAACGTTTGCACCTGGTCGTCGCCTTCGGCACGGAACACGGAACACGTGCAATACAGCAGCCGTCCGCCAGGGCGCAACAGCGGCCACAGGGTCTTGAGCAACCGGGCCTGCAGGCCTGCAAGCTGCGCAATATCGCTCTCGCGGCGCAGCCAGCGCACATCCGGATGGCGGCGCACGATGCCCGAGGCCGTGCAGGGCGCATCCAGCAAGATGGCATCGAACTGCGCACCATCGCAATGCTGCTGCCACCAGTCTTGCGGACGCGCCGCATCAGCCACCACCACTTGAGCGCGCAGCCCCAGGCGCTGCAAGGTCTCACCAATGCGCGCGCTGCGGGTGGCATCGATCTCCAGCGCAGTGACCTGTATCGGAGCACCAGCGCCCGCCCATTCCAGAAGGTGGGCGGTTTTACCCCCGGGCGCCGCACAGGCGTCAAGCACCCGCACAGGCCGGGTGAGGTCCAGACCTTCAAGCAACAGGGGCGCAGCCATCTGGGCTGCGGCATCCTGCACCGAGACCCAGCCCTCCTCAAACCCCGGCAGCGATTGCACGGGCACGGGGTGCTGCAATACCAGCCCTACACTCCCAGACGGATTTGCTTCTAAATTGATAGCTTTCAGCGCTTTCTGGTAAAGCGCTAGATTGCTTTTTTGTGCATTGACCCGCAGCGTCATCGGTGCGTGGGCATTGTTGGCCTGCAGAATCTGCTCCCAGTGCTGGGGATGGTCCTTGCGCAGGCGCTCGACCCACCACACCGGATGGTTCCAACGGGCCAGCGGATCGCCATCGGTGCGGGCAACCAGCGCTTCGCGTTCGCGCAGAAAGCGGCGCAAGCAACCGTTGAGGAATGAAGCCTGCGCACGCGTGGACGCGCTGCGTTTGGCCGCTTCCACCACCTGGTTCACCAAGGTGAACGGCTCGTACGGCGACTCCTCAGGGTTCCAGCACAGCGCCAGCGCCGTACACAACAGCGCATCCGCAGCCGGTGGAGGCGTGCGTGCAACCATCTGGCGACGCAACGCCTCGGCCCGTCCGGCCTGGCGCAGCACCTGGAACAGGAGAGACTGCACCCCAGGGCGCAGAGCTGTGTCTACCGCCGCCAGTGCTGCGGTGCCCGACTGCCCGGCGCGAATGGCCTGCAAGGCACTGGCCACAGCCTCCAACTGTTGCCATAACGCTACGGGCTGGCTGCCCGCCCCCGGGCGACTGGCACCGACCGGGCCGGAAAGCGTCCGGTCACGGGCTGGCGCATTGTTGGCTCTGTCGGCTCGCTTGTTAGGCCCGGGGCGGGACGCAGGGCGTGGGGGTTGTTGTCTTGGTGCGGGTGGGTTCATTGTGGTCCTGGCAACCTTTCTACAGCCTGCGGGCGGCCTTGAATCCGAACACCCAGGCCAGCAGGTTGGCTGGAAACTGGGCAATGGCAGCGTTGTAGTGCAGCACCGCTTCGTTGAAAACACGCATCGCCTGGTCGTTCTGCAGAACATGCTCGTCCCACCGAACCTGCCACAGCGATGGGGAAACGGGCGGCGCGTCCGCAGCGGCGGTAGCCACAGACGTCTGCGCCCGGGTCGCTTGCCCACTGTTGTGTGTGGCCTTCTGCCAGGACGCATGGAGCACCTCGCGCGCTGCCGCCAAGGCGGCCACCGCATCTGGCTGCAAGGGACGCGCCCGCGCCATGGCCAAGGATGCGCTCAACTGGGTGGTGGCGCCTTGGAGTGCCGCCATCTCTGGCTCCGTGCCACATGCCAAGGGGGCCTGCTGTACGGCTTGCGCCGCACCATACTCACCCATCAAAGACAGCTGGCGCACCATGTGAGCGTCAAAGCTGCCAAACGCCTGCACAACGGCCGAGCGCAGCCGCATCAGGCGGTTGTAGGCGCCCAGCGCCCAAAAAGCGGCAATGGCAAAAACAATCCAGAAAAGGGGCGATGACCACATGCACAGTTGCCGTCCTCGCGTGCACCACGCGTTACGGCCCGATAAGGAAATAAGGGAGAAAGGCGAAGACTACGAAAGATCGAAGTGCGGGTTCCAGAAAAAAGCTCCCGGCCTGCCAGGGACAGGACGGGAGCTTTTCAGAGGCGGCCCGAAGGCTTAGTCAGCGGCTGCGTCGGTCGCGGTGGAGGTGCTGCCCTCGACTTCCGTTGCTTCACCCTGGGCTTCCATCTCGGCGGCTTCGGCTTCAGCAATGGCGCGGCGCTCGGCGTCGTCCATGGCGTCCTTGGCCTTGCGTGCCTGGTGGTAGGCCATGCCGGTACCGGCCGGGATCAGGCGACCCACGATCACGTTTTCCTTCAGGCCACGCAGCTCGTCGCGCTTGCCCATGATGGCAGCCTCGGTGAGCACGCGGGTCGTTTCCTGGAAGGAAGCGGCCGAGATGAACGAGTCGGTCGACAGCGAAGCCTTGGTGATACCCAGCAGCAGGTTGCTGTAGGTCGCGGGGATCTTGCCTTCGGCCTGCAACGCATCGTTGGTGTTGAGGATCTCGGAACGCTCGATCTGTTCACCGGCGATGTAGTTGGACTCGCCAACGTTCTCGACCACGACGCGGCGCAGCATCTGGCGAACGATCACCTCGATGTGCTTGTCGTTGATCTTCACACCCTGCAAGCGGTACACATCCTGCACTTCATCAACGATGTAGCGCGACAGCTCTTCGATACCCAGCAAACGCAGGATGTCTTGTGGGTCGGCCGGGCCGTCCACAATCGATTCGCCCTTGTTCACCACCTGGCCTTCGTGCACCAGGATGTTCTTTTCCTTGGGCACGAGTTCTTCGAACACATGGCCTTCAGGATCAGTGATCTGCAAGCGGACCTTGCCCTTGGT
Source organism: Acidovorax sp. FG60 (assembly GCF_057808995.1). Lineage (NCBI taxonomy): Bacteria > Pseudomonadati > Pseudomonadota > Betaproteobacteria > Burkholderiales > Comamonadaceae > Acidovorax > Acidovorax sp. FG60. The sequence continues at coordinate 11,679 of NZ_JBMDJC010000022.1, read as the reverse complement.
TTCCTTGCCGAACGACACGGTACCGGTCATCTCGGCCAGCGTGCCCTTGTCCTTCGGCGTACGGGCTTCGAACAGCTCGGCCACACGGGGCAGACCGCCGGTAATGTCGCGGGTTTTCTGACCTTCGACCGGAATACGCGCCAGCACTTCGCCGGGGCCCACATCCTGGCCGTCGCGCACCTGAATCAGAGCGCCCACCTGGAAGCCGATGGTCACCGAGTGGTCGGTGCCAGGGATCTTCACTTCGTTGCCCTGGGCGTCGATCAGCTTCACCTGCGGACGCACGACCTTGGCAGCACCACGGCGCTTCGGATCGATCACCACCAGCGTGGACAGGCCGGTCACTTCGTCGACCTGCTTGGCCACCGTGAGACCTTCTTCGACGTTCTCGAACTTGGTCTGACCGGCGAACTCGGTGATGATGGGGCGCGTCAGCGGATCCCAGTTGGCGAGGATGGTGCCAGCCTTGATGGTCTGGTCGGCCTTGACCGTCAGCGTTGCACCGTAAGGAACCTTGTGGCGTTCGCGCTCGCGGCCATGCTCGTCGTGGATGATGATTTCACCCGAACGCGCAATCACCACCAGCTCACCCTTGGTGTTGCTCACGTAGCGCATCGTGGCGTTGAAGCCGATCACGCCGTTGGACTTGGCTTCCACGCTCGATGCGATGGCAGCGCGCGATGCCGCACCTCCGATGTGGAACGTGCGCATGGTCAGCTGCGTGCCGGGTTCACCGATGGACTGGGCAGCAATCACACCCACGGCTTCGCCGAGGTTGATCAGGCCGCCACGGCCCAAGTCGCGGCCGTAGCACTTGGCGCACAGGCCGTAGCGGGTTTCGCAGGTCAGCGCCGTGCGAACCTTCACTTCGTCCACGCCAGCCGCTTCGAGTTCTTCGATGAGGTCTTCGTCGAGCATGACACCCGCCGAGACCAGCACCGAGCGGTTCTCGGGGTGCAGCACGTCTTCAGCCGCCGTGCGGCCCAGGATACGGTCGCGCAGCGATTCGATCACTTCACCGCCTTCGACGATGGCGCGCATCAGCGAGCCATTGGAAGTGCCGCAATCTTCTTCGGTCACCACCAGATCCTGCGTCACGTCCACCAGACGGCGGGTTAGGTAACCCGAGTTGGCGGTCTTCAGCGCCGTGTCGGCCAGACCCTTACGGGCACCGTGGGTGGAGATGAAGTACTCCAGCACGTTCAGACCTTCGCGGAAGTTCGCGGTGATAGGCGTTTCGATGATCGAGCCGTCTGGCTTGGCCATCAGACCCCGCATACCGGCCACCTGACGAATCTGGGCTGCAGAACCGCGAGCGCCAGAGTCGGCCATCATGTAGATGGAGTTGAAGGACTCCTGGTCCACTTCCTTGCCGTGGCGGTCCATGACCTTCTGCTTGGACAGCTGGGCCATCATCACCTTGGACACTTCGTCGCCGGCCTTGCCCCAGATGTCCACCACCTTGTTGTAGCGCTCGCCAGAGGTGACCAGACCGGACACATACTGCTGTTCGATCTCCTTCACTTCCTTCTCGGAACGCTCGATGATGCCGGCCTTTTGTGGCGGCACCAGCATGTCATCAATGGCGATCGAGATGCCGGCGCGCGTGGCCAGACGGAAGCCGTTTTGCAGCAGCTTGTCGGCGAACACGACCGTTTCCTTCAGACCGCACTTGCGGAACGAGACGTTGATCAGGCGCGAGATTTCCTTCTTCTTGAGCGCCTTGTTCATGTTGGAGAACGGCAGGCCCTTGGGAAGAATCTCGGACAGCAGCGCACGGCCGGCCGTGGTTTCCACGAGCGAGGTGGACGGAACGAATTCGCCCGTTTCCTTGTTCTTGGTCCACTCGGTCATGCGCACCGTGATCTTGGCGGCCAGTTCGACCTCGCCAGCGTCCAGAGCACGTTGCACTTCTCCGGTATCGGCAAACACCAAGCCTTCACCCTTGCCGTTGATGCGATCGCGGGTGGCGTAGTACAGGCCCAGCACCACGTCCTGCGAAGGAACGATGGAGGGTTCGCCCGACGCAGGGAACAGCACGTTGTTGGAGGCCAGCATCAGCGTGCGGGCTTCCATCTGCGCTTCCACCGACAGCGGGACGTGGACAGCCATCTGGTCACCGTCGAAGTCGGCGTTGAAGGCCGCGCAAACGAGGGGGTGCAGCTGAATGGCCTTGCCTTCGATCAGGATGGGCTCAAAGGCCTGGATACCCAAACGGTGCAGCGTAGGCGCACGGTTCAGCATCACGGGGTGCTCTTTGATCACCTCTTCCAGGATGTCCCACACCACGGGGGTGCCGGATTCGACTTCCTTCTTGGCGGCCTTGATCGTCGTCGCGATGCCCATGGCTTCGAGGCGCGAGAAGATGAAAGGCTTGAACAGCTCCAGCGCCATCAGCTTGGGCAGGCCGCACTGGTGCAGCTTGAGCGTTGGGCCCACGGTAATCACGGAACGACCGGAGTAGTCCACGCGCTTGCCCAGCAAGTTCTGGCGGAAACGGCCGGACTTGCCCTTGATCATGTCGGCCAGCGACTTCAGCGCGCGCTTGTTGGCGCCCGTCATGGCCTTGCCACGGCGGCCGTTGTCCAGCAGCGAGTCAACCGCTTCCTGCAGCATCCGCTTTTCGTTGCGGGCGATGATTTCAGGGGCCTTCAGCTCCAGCAGGCGGCGCAGACGCGAGTTGCGGTTGATGACGCGGCGATACAGGTCGTTCAGGTCGGAGGTCGCAAAGCGGCCGCCGTCCAGCGGCACCAGCGGACGCAGGTCCGGTGGCAGCACGGGCAGCACTTCGAGCACCATCCACTCGGGCTTGATGCCCGACTTCTTGAACGCTTCCAGCACCTTCAGGCGCTTGGCGTTCTTCTTGACCTTGACTTCAGAGCCGGTCAGGTCGCCACGCAGGCGCTCAATCGACATGTCGATGTCGATGGATTCCAGCAGGTCCTTGATACCCTCAGCGCCCATCTTGGCGATGAATTCGTCGCCGTATTCCTTGCGCTTGGCGTCGTAGTCGTCCTCGGACATGATGCTGAACTTCTTCAGCGGCGTCATGCCGGGGTCGGTCACCACGTAGGCTTCAAAGTACAGCACGCGCTCAATGTCGCGCAGCGTCATGTCCAGCACCAGGCCCAGACGCGATGGCAGCGACTTCAGGAACCAGATGTGGGCGCACGGTGCGGCCAAGTCGATGTGACCCATGCGCTCGCGGCGCACCTTGGTCTGCGTGACTTCAACGCCGCACTTCTCGCAGATCACACCACGGTGCTTGAGGCGCTTGTACTTGCCGCACAGGCATTCGTAGTCCTTGATAGGACCAAAAATCTTGGCGCAGAACAGGCCGTCGCGCTCGGGCTTGAACGTGCGGTAGTTGATGGTTTCGGGCTTCTTCACTTCGCCGAAAGACCACGAACGGATCTTTTCGGGCGAAGCCATGCCGATCCGGATGGCATCGAAATGCTCGTCCGGCGTAAATTGCTTGAACAGGTCGAGTAGCGATTTCATAGTGACTCTTTCCTTTTCTGCTTAGGAGCGTTCCAGCTCGATGTCCAGGCCCAGCGAACGGATTTCCTTGACCAGCACATTGAACGATTCCGGCATGCCGGCTTCGATGGCGTGTTCGCCCTTGACAATGGATTCGTACACCTTGGTACGGCCCACCACGTCGTCGGACTTCACGGTCAGCATTTCCTGCAGGACGTAGGCGGCGCCGTAAGCTTCCAGCGCCCACACTTCCATTTCCCCGAAACGCTGGCCACCAAACTGCGCCTTACCACCCAGCGGCTGCTGCGTGACGAGCGAGTAAGGACCGGTCGAGCGCGCGTGCATCTTGTCGTCCACCAAATGGTGCAGCTTCAGGTAGTGCATGTAGCCAATGGTGGTCGGACGCTCGAAGCGTTCGCCCGTACGGCCATCGAACAGGTACGCCTGCGTGCGGGTGGGCGTGAGGCCCTTGCGCTCTGCAATGTCGTCTGGGTAGGCGATCTTGAGCATGTCCTTGATTTCTTCTTCCGAAGCACCATCGAACACGGGGGTCGCATAAGGCACACCGTTGGTCAGGTTGGCAGCCATGGCCATCACGTCGTCATCGCTGAGCAGCGACAGGTCTTCCGTGCGGCCGCGCGAGTTGTACACCTCTTCGAGGAACTTGCGCATGTCGGCGGCCTTGGCCTGTTCCTGCAGCATGTTGCCGATGCGTTGGCCAATGCCCTTGCCGGCCCAGCCCAGGTGGACTTCCAGCACCTGACCAATGTTCATCCGCGAGGGCACGCCCAGCGGGTTCAGAACGATATCGGCAGGTGTGCCGTCGGCCATGTAAGGCATGTCTTCGACCGGAACGATCTTGGAGACCACACCCTTGTTACCGTGGCGGCCGGCCATCTTGTCACCTGGCTGCAGACGGCGCTTGACGGCCAAGTACACCTTGACCATCTTCAGCACGCCAGCTGGCAACTCGTCGCCTTGCGTGAGCTTCTTGCGCTTTTCTTCAAAAGCCAGGTCGAAGCTGTGGCGCGTCTGCTCCAGCGCGTTCTTGATGGACTCGAGTTGCGTAGCTACTTCGTCTTCAGCCGGGCGGATGTCGAACCAGTGGAACTTCTCTACGGACGACAGGTAGGCCTTGTCGATCTTCGTGCCCTTGGCCAACTTCTGCGGGCCGCCGTTGGCCACACGGCCGTTCAGCAGCTTTTCGATACGGTCAAAAGCGTCGGCTTCCACAATGCGCAGCTGGTCGTTCAGGTCCAGGCGGAAACGCTTGAGTTCATCGTCGATGATCTGCTGGGCGCGCTTGTCACGCTGGATGCCTTCACGGGTGAACACCTGCACGTCGATCACGGTGCCCGACGAGCCCTGGTCCACGCGCAACGAGGTGTCCTTCACGTCGGAAGCCTTCTCGCCGAAGATGGCGCGCAGCAGCTTCTCTTCAGGCGTGAGCGTCGTTTCGCCCTTAGGCGTGACCTTGCCCACCAGCGTATCGCCGGGTTGCACCTCGGCGCCCACGTAGATGATGCCGGACTCGTCCAGGCGGTTCAGTTGCTGCTCAGACAGGTTCGGAATGTCGCGCGTGATTTCTTCGGCGCCCAGCTTCGTGTCGCGCGCCATCACCACGAGTTCCTCGATGTGGATCGAGGTATAGCGGTCTTCGGCCACCACGCGTTCGGAGATCAGGATCGAGTCTTCGAAGTTGTAGCCGTTCCAAGGCATGAACGCGATCAGCATGTTCTGGCCGATGGCGATTTCGCCGAAGTCCGTCGATGCGCCGTCGGCGATCACGTCACCCTTGACCAGCATGTCGCCCTTCTTGACGATGGGGCGCTGGTGGATATTGGTGTTCTGGTTGGAACGCTGGTACTTGATGAGGTTGTAGATGTCCACACCCACTTCACCGGCCACGGCTTCGGCATCGTTGACGCGGATCACGATACGGGTCGCATCCACATAGTCCACCACACCGCCACGGGTCGCCGTCACGACGGTGCCCGAGTCCACGGCAGCCACGCGCTCGATGCCCGTGCCCACCAGCGGCTTTTCAGGACGCAGCACTGGCACGGCCTGGCGCGACATGTTGGCGCCCATCAGCGCGCGGTTCGCATCATCGTGTTCCAGGAAGGGCACCAGCGAAGCCGCGACCGACACGATCTGCGCGGGCGACACGTCCATGTACTGCACGCGGTCTGCACCACACAGAATGGATTCACCCTTCTCACGGGCAGACACCAGATCACCCGTCAAACGGCCATCCTTGTCGAGCACGGCATTCGCCTGCGCGATCACGTACTTGCCTTCTTCGATGGCGGAGAGGTAGTCGATCTCGTTCGTGACCTTGCCATCCACCACGCGACGGTAAGGGGTTTCGATGAAACCGTACTCGTTCAGCCGAGCGTACAGAGCCAGCGAGTTGATCAGGCCGATGTTAGGGCCTTCAGGCGTTTCGATAGGGCAGACGCGGCCGTAATGGGTTACGTGCACGTCGCGCACTTCGAAGCCTGCGCGTTCGCGGGTCAGACCACCCGGGCCCAGGGCGGAAACACGGCGCTTGTGCGTGATTTCGGCCAGCGGGTTGGTCTGGTCCATGAACTGCGACAGCTGCGACGCACCGAAGAATTCCTTCAGGGCGGCCGAAATCGGCTTGCTGTTGATCAGGTCGTGGGGCATGAGCGGCTCTTGCTCGGCCTGGCCCAAACGCTCCTTCACGGCCTTTTCGATACGTGCCAGGCCCGTGCGGTACTGGTTTTCGGCCAGTTCGCCCACGCAACGCACGCGGCGGTTGCCCAGGTGATCGATGTCATCGACTTCGCCGTTGCCGTTGCGCAGGTCCACCAGAATCTTGACCACAGCCAGGATGTCTTCGTTGGACAGCACCATGGGACCAGTGGATTCGTCGCGGCCAATCTTGGCGTTGAACTTCATGCGGCCCACACGCGACAGGTCGTACGTGTCGGGGTTGTAGAACAGGCGCTGGAACAGGGCCTGCACGGCGTCTTCCGTTGGCGGCTCGCCGGGGCGCATCATGCGGTAGATGGCCACGCGTGCAGCAAATTCGTCCACCGTTTCGTCGATGCGCAGGGTCTGCGACATGTACGCCCCCTGGTCGAGTTCATTGGTGTAGATGCACTGTACGTCTTGCACACCAGCGCTGCGCAGCTTCTTGAGCAGCGCTTCGGTCAGCTCGTCATTGGCCTTGGCGATGATCTCACCAGTGTCCGCATCCACAATGTTGCGGGCCACGACACGACCGATCAGGAAGTCTTCGGGCACGCTAATGTGCGTCGTGCCAGACTGTTCCAGTTCGCGGGTGTGGCGAGCCGTGACACGCTTGTCCTTGGCCACAACAACCTTGCCAGACTTGTCGGTGATGTCAAAACGGGCCACTTCACCACGCAGACGCTCGGACACAAATTCCATTTGTGCACCGCTGTCCATCAGACGGAAGTTATCGTTGACGAAGAAGTTCGCCAGGATAGATTCTGGATTCAGGCCGATGGCCTTGAGCAGGATCGTGACCGGCATCTTACGGCGACGGTCCACGCGGAAGTACAGGATGTCCTTGGGGTCGAACTCGAAGTCGAGCCACGAACCACGGTAAGGAATGATGCGTGCAGAGAACAGCAGCTTGCCCGAGCTGTGGGTCTTGCCCTTGTCATGCTCGAAAAATACACCCGGCGAACGGTGCAGCTGCGACACGATCACACGCTCGGTGCCGTTGATGATGAACGAGCCCTTGTCGGTCATCAGGGGCACTTCACCCATGTAGACCTCTTGCTCCTTCACTTCCTTGACCACCTTGGACTGCGAGGTCGAGGACTCGCGGTCATAAATGATCAGTTGCACCTTGGCGCGCACAGCCGAGGCGAAAGTCAGACCACGGGTCTGGCACTCGCGCACATCAAAAGCCGGCTTGGCCAGGTTGTATTCAATGAACTTCATCTCCACAAAACCGTTGTGGGAGACGATAGGAAAGGCAGCGTCGAATGCAGCCTGAAGGCCTTCGATGGTTCTTTTCTGGGGTGCTTTATCAGCCTGCAAGAAAGCGGTGTAGGCGTCCTTCTGCATCTGCAGCAGATAAGGAACTTCGAGCACGCTATCGCGGGTGCCGAAACTTTTGCGAATTCGCTTGCGTTCGGTGTAGGAATAGGCCATGAGATCTCCGGGCAAAGACATGAGTCCTGGGTCTTCGACGACTGACCCGCAAGGAGCGCTGTCCTTACGGGCTTGGCGGTTGGCCACTACCAACCATGGCGGACGGTGATGCGTTGCACATCACCCGAACCAAGGCGTCTTCTGCTGTCGGGGTTGTCAGAAGACACTCAAAAACCAGCGTTTGCACGGCGGCTTTCGGGTGCGCTCTGAAAGCACCAAAGGCTGGAGGCCCTTTGAGGAGCACTCCAGCCCTTGAGCAAGACCGAATTACTTGAGTTCGGCCTTGGCGCCGGCTTCCACCAGCTTCTTGACGGCTGCTTCGGCGTCGGCCTTGGCAATGCCTTCCTTGACGTTCTTGGGAGCGCCGTCCACCAGATCCTTGGCTTCCTTGAGGCCCAGGCCGGTGATTTCGCGCACTGCCTTGATGACGGACACCTTGTTGGCGCCAGCTTCGGTCAGCACCACGTTGAATTCCGTCTTTTCTTCAGCAGCAGCAGCGCCAGCGCCACCACCAGCGGCAGCAGGAGCAGCCATGGCTGCAGCGCTCACGCCAAACTTCTCTTCAATGGCCTTCACCAGGTCATTGAGTTCCAGAACCGTCATGCTGTCCAGCGCGGTCAAAAATGCGTCTTTATCGAATGCCATTTTGATTTCCTAACAATTGTGTTGGTTGTCTGCCGGGCTATCAAGCCGCAACAGGTTCGGCGGCCGGTGCGGCTGCGCCTTCGCCTTTTTTCGCCGCCAGTGCGCCCAGCACAACGGCCGTACGCGACATGGGGGACATAAGCAAGCCACAAATCTGAGCCAGCAGAACTTCCTTGGAAGGAATGTTGGCCAGTTGCTTAACGCCGTTCACGTCCAGGGCCTTACCACCGAAAGCGCCACCGCGAATCACCAGCTTGTCGTTGGTTTTCGCAAAGTCAGCCACCACTTTCGCGGCAGCCACGGCGTCTTCGGAGAAGCCATAGATCAGAGGACCGGTCATCTGGTCAGCCACCACGTCAAACGCGCTGCCAGCCACAGCACGGCGGGCCAAAGTGTTCTTCAGAACACTCAGGTTCACGCCCTTGCTGCGAGCTTCCACACGCAGTTTGGTCATGTCGGCGACCGTGATGCCACGGTATTCCGCGATCACAAGCGTTTGAGCTTTAGCGGCGAGGCTGGTCACTTCACTGATGACCGCTTCTTTCTCACTGCGATTAAGACTCAAGGTCTACTCCTTAAATTGTGCATTCAGGCTTGCGCCCTCGTACACGCTCTTGTTGCAGCGACCAACTGTTTCGGAATGAATTCCATCTGCAGCGGGATCGCCATCTGCGTTGGCCCCGGAGGGATTAAGTGCAAGGCTGCACACCAACGGTCTTGGATGACCTGGAGATGGTTGTTGCACCACCCCAGCCCACCACATCAGGCCCTTGCAGGCCCGAAGATTTTTTACCGCAATTACGCTGCGATGGATTGTGTGTCCACGCGGACGCCAACGCCCATCGTGGAGGACACAGCGACCTTGCGCAGGTACAGACCCTTGCTCGAAGCAGGCTTGGCCTTGTTCAGAGCGTCGATCAGTGCAGCCAGGTTCCCTTGCAGCTTTTCATTGTCGAACGACCGGCGGCCAATAGTGCTGTGCACGATACCGGCCTTGTCCACACGGAACTGCACCTGACCAGCCTTGGCGTTCTTCACAGCCGTAGCCACGTCGGGGGTAACCGTGCCCACCTTGGGGTTTGGCATCAGGCCACGTGGGCCAAGGATCTGACCCAGGGTACCCACAACGCGCATGGCGTCAGGAGCAGCAATCACCACGTCGAAGGGCATGTCACCAGCCTTCACCATGGCAGCCAGGTCATCCATGCCAACGATGTCAGCGCCAGCAGCCTTGGCTTCTTCCGCCTTGGCACCTTGCGCGAAGACGGCCACACGGGTCGTCTTGCCAGTACCGTTGGGCAACACTACAGCGCCACGCACCACCTGGTCGGACTTCTTGGCATCAATGCCCAGTTGAACAGCCACGTCGATGGATTCATCGAACTTAGCAGTAGCAGCTTCCTTCACCAGAACCACGGCATCTGCAAAGGCGTACAGCTTGGTGCTGTCAACCTTGCCCTGCAGGGCCTTTTGCTTTTTTGTCAACTTGGCCATTTACAAACCCTCCACCGTCACGCCCATCGAGCGAGCGGAACCAGCCAGCGTACGGACAGCAGCGTCAACATTCGCAGCATTCATGTCCTTCATCTTGGTCTTGGCGATTTCTTCGAGCTGTTCGCGCGTGATCTTGCCAACCTTGGTCTTCAGCGGATTGGAAGAACCTTTTTCGAGCTTGATAGCCTTCTTGATCAGAGTCGTCGCAGGCGGCGTCTTGATGATGAAGGTAAAGCTCTTGTCCGCGAACGCCGTGATGACCACGGGCAGTGGCAGACCTGGCTCCACACCTTGGGTCTGCGCATTGAATGCCTTGCAGAACTCCATGATGTTGAGACCACGCTGACCCAGTGCAGGGCCGATGGGTGGGGATGGATTGGCCTTACCAGCTGGAACTTGCAGCTTGATAAAACCGACGATTTTTTTCGCCATGTTTTACTCCTTACGGGTCATAACGCTGTTGTCGCACCACGCAACAACTGGCTCCCCGGGGTTAACGACTCGCTATCACGATGTTCGCACCGAGTCGAAAAGTGCGGCATCCAACTGCTTACCCTGGGCTTGCCAGGGAGAACTTAGGTGTTATCCGAAAGACCTATGTCTTTTCGACCTGCCCAAACTCCAGCTCGACGGGCGTGGAGCGACCAAAAATCATCACGGAGACCCGCACGCGGCTCTTTTCGTAATTGACCTCTTCAACCGAACCATTGAAGTCGGTGAAGGGACCTTCCTTGACACGTACAAGTTCGCCGACCATGAATTCGATCTTGTGGCGAGGCTTGTCTGTGCCTTCCTGCATCTGACTGACGATTTTCTGGACTTCCTCTTCAGAAATCGGCGCAGGGCGATTTTTCGCCCCCCCTACAAACCCCGTCACCTTGTTGGTGTGCTTCACCAGATGCCAAGTGTCATCGTCCATCACCATCTCGACGAACACATAGCCAGGAAACAAGCGACGCTCTGTCGTCTTGCGCTGGCCGTTCTTCATTTCGACCACTTCCTCAGTCGGCACAAGAATGCGACCAAACTTGTCCTGCATACCCGAGCGACCAATTCGCTCCTGAATGTTGCGCTCCACAGCCTTTTCCATGCCCGAGTAGGCATGGACAATGTACCAACGCAGGTCGGGATTTGCCGAAGCAGAAGCGCCTGCAGGAGCTTCTGCTCCAGTGATTTCCGCAGCGGTTGTCATGACTTTCTCCAGCCCAAAATCAAGTCGTACAAGACCCATTCCAGCGTCTTGTCTGTGAACCACAGGAAAAGGGCCATGATCACCACAAAGGCGAATACGTAGGCCGTCATCTGCAGGGTTTCCTTGCGGGTGGGCCAAACGACCTTCTTCACCTCGCGCCAAGCGTCTTTGGCAAAGGCAACGAACTGGCGACCGGACTCCGACACCAAGAACACGCCAGCAGCAGCAGCCAACCCAACGATCAGCGCAGCCCACTGCACCACAGCGCCTTGTTTTCCCAACAAATAGAAGCCTGCAACCGAAGCGATGACCAGGGCCACCACCGCAGCGAGCTTGGCCTTGTCTGCGCCTGTATTGACTGTTTCAACCTGTGAGGTGGCCATCTTTGAGTATTTCCTGCTTCCGATGCACGGCATCACTTAAGACACCGAAGCCCGCCAGGGTCTGGCGGGCTTGTTTTGGGCCACATTCAAGTGGCAGGGGCAGTAGGAATCGAACCTACAACCTTCGGTTTTGGAGACCGACGCTCTGCCAATTGAGCTATACCCCTGTATACCTTGCTAATTAAGCAATGATCTTGGCCACGACGCCAGCGCCCACGGTACGGCCGCCTTCGCGGATAGCGAAGCGCAGACCTTCTTCCATGGCGATGGGGTTAATCAGCTTCACAGTGATCGACACGTTGTCACCAGGCATGACCATTTCCTTGTCGG